>JBKPFI010000285.1:0-3851 GCA_046728775.1 Actinomycetota bacterium
GTCAGGCTCGGTGATGTCGCGGACGTGGGGATCGCCCCGAGCCCAAGCGTGATCAAGCGCCAGGCGGTCTCCCGCTATGTGGACGTGGCCGCGAGCGTCGGCGGACGCGATCGGGACGCTGTCGTGAGCGACGTCGAGAACAGCCTGTCGGGACTCACCTTTCCGGCGGAGTACCACGCCACCGTCCTGGCAACCGAGACCCAGCCCACGCGCCTCCTGATCCTGGTTGCGATCGCGGCCGTGATCGGGATGTTCCTGCTCCTGCAGGCGCTGCTCGAGAGCTGGCGCCTGGCGACGCTGTCGATCCTCACGTTGCCGATCGGAGTCGTGGGCGGCCTCGTGGCGGTACTCGCGGCGGGCGGCACGCTCTCGTTCGGGTCCTACGTCGCGCTCTTGGCCCTCTTCGGGCTCGCGACCCGCTTTTGCGTGTACCTCTTCGGGCGCGTCCGCGAGCTCGAGCGAGACCGAGGCGACGCGCCGGCTGCGGACCTCGTGCTGTCGGCTACACGCGAGCGCATGGGGCCGGTCGTGACGACAGCGTTGGCGGCGGGACTGGTCTTCCTGCCGGTCCTGATCTTGGGCAGCAGGCCCGGGCTCGAACTACTCCACCCGGCCGCGGTGGTGTTCGTCGGCGGGCTGATCACATCCGCGCTGGTCAGCCTCTTCGTCCTGCCCATCCTGTACCTGCGCTTCGGGCCCAGCCCGGCAGCTGAGGCTGCGGAGCGCGAGGACCTGCCGGGGACGCTGGGGGAGCTGGCGCGTGGGGCTGTCGCGCCGGGGACCGAGGAGGTCCCCGGGCCCGCCGTGATGGAGACGCGGGCAGTCCCGCCGTCCGGGGAGGACTGAGATCCGGATCGAGGAGTGTGGAAATGAAACAGCACGGAAGAGACTGGGTCATCGTGGCGGCACTGCTCGCCGTTCCTCTGTTGCTGGCGGCGTGCGGAGGTACTGCGAATGAAGGGGCCGAGGCCGAGCCGGCGGTCGTCGAACAGGTCAAGGGGACGGACATCACGCGCGTCAAGTTGACGGCCGAGGCGGCGAGGCTCCTAGGCGTCCGAACGGAGAGAGTTCGGAGCGAAGGCGCCGCAAGTCGCACGGTCATTCCGTACGACGCCGTGCTCTACGACGCGGACGGCGGCACGTGGACGTACACGAGCCCCAACCCGCTCGTCTACCAGCGGGCGGACATTCGCGTCGCTCGAATCGACGGCGTGTCCGCGGTCCTGACCAGAGGCCCGCCCGCCGGCGCGCGGGTCGTCACGGCCGGGGCGACCGAGATCTGGGGCGTCGAATACGGCGATATCGAGGAAGACTGACCGTGCCGTGCGCACGGTCGAGCGGCGCATGACAGGGCGGGTTCGCGCGTAATGCGGTGGATCGTGGGATCGAGCCTCAGGTTCCGATTCCTGATCGTCGCCGTCGGCATCGCGATGCTCGGCTTCGGGGCCGCTCAGCTACGCGCGATGCCGGTGGACGCATTTCCGGAGTTCGCGCCCCCGCGCGTCGAAGTCCAGACGCTCGCGCTCGGACTGACGGCGAAGGAAGTGGAAGAGCTGATCAACACGCCGCTCGAGCAGACGCTCACCGGGATCCCGGGTCTCGAGGTCATCCGGTCGAAGGCAGTGCCCCAGTTGTCGTCGATCGAGCTGCTCTTCCGGCCGGGAACCGATCTCTTGCGGGTGCGGCAGCTGGTGCAGGAGCGCGTGGAGGCGGTGACGCCGTCGCTGCCGACCTGGGCGGCCCCGCCGGTCATTATGCCGGCGACCTCGACGACCTCCCGGGTGATCAAGATCGGGATGTCGTCGAAGACCGTGGGCATCCTCGACCTGTCGACGATCGCCTACTGGAAGGTCCGGGCTCGGCTTCTGCGCGTGCCGGGCGTCGCGAACGTCGCGCTCTGGGGCGAGCACCTGGAGCAGTACATGGTCCAGGTCGACCCGACGCGCATGCGAGCGCGGGGGGTCACGCTGGAGCACGTGATGGAGTCGACCTCGTCCGCACTGGACGCAGGGTTGCTCCGATTCGCCGACGGACACCGAATCGGCACCGGCGGCTTCGTCGAGACGCCGAACCAACGGCTGGCCGTCGAGCACGTGCTGCCGATCGTCACGCCGAACGACCTGGCTCAGGTCGCGATCGCCGAGCGAGACGGCGAGGCCGTGCGGCTGGCGGACGTTGCCAACGTCGAGAAGGGCACGCAGGGGCTGGTCGGCGACGCGGTCGTCAACGGCAACTCCGGCCTTCTCCTGATCGTCGAGAAGTACCCCTGGGGCAACACCCTCGATGTCACCCGCGGGGTGGAGGCGGCACTGAAGGAGATGCAGCCCGGCCTGCCCAAGATCCGTTTCGACACCCACGTTTTCCGGGCGGCGAACTTCATCGAGACCTCGCTGCACAACCTGACGGTGTCGCTCCTGATCGGCGCGCTGCTCGTCGTGCTCGTGCTCGGCGCGTTTCTCTTCGAGTGGCGCACCGCGCTGATCAGCGTCACGTCGATTCCGCTGTCGCTCGTAGCCGCCGCCCTCGTCTTGGACGCACGTGGCGAGACCGTCAACGTGATGGTGCTGGCAGGGTTCGTGATCGCGCTCGGCGTCGTCGTCGACGACGCGATCATCGACATCGAGAACATCTGGCGCCGCCTGCGCCAGCACGGGGCGGCAGCCTCCCGGAGATCGAAGGCGCGCGTCGTCCTCGAGGCGTCACTGGAGGTGCGGAGCCCGATCGTCTACGCGACGCTGATCATCATCGCCGCCCTCATCCCCGTCTACCTTCTGCACAGTCTCACGGGCGCGTTCTTCCGGCCGCTCGTGCTCGCGTTTGTGCTGGCCGTGCTGGTCTCCCTGCTCGTCGCGCTGACGGTGACACCGGCCCTGAGCCTGATTCTCCTGTCGAGAACATCGCTCGAACGTCGCACCTCACCGCTCGAACACTGGCTTGGGCGTGCCTACAGAGCCGCGCTGACGCGCGTGCTCGCCAGGCCGCGCTGGGCGTACCTGGCGGCCGCGCTCACCGTCGTCACCGGTGTCGCGGTCGTGCCGTTTCTCGGGGAGTCGCTGATCCCGACGTTCAAGGAGCGGGACTTCCTCGGCCACTGGATCACGAAGCCCGGAAGCAGCCTCCCCGAAGAGACCCGCGTCGTGGCCAGGGCGAGCCACGAGCTGCGCTCCATCCCCGGTGTCAATCACTTCGGCTCTCACATCGGGCAGGCGTTCCTGGCCGACGAGGTGGCGGGCGTCAACTTCGGCGAGAACTGGATCGCCGTCGATCCCAACGCCGACTACGACGCGACAGTGGCCTCGATCGAGAACGTCGTCGACGGCTACCCCGGGATGTTCCACGATGTCCAGACCTACCTCAACGAGCGGATCGACGAGGTCCTGGCCGGCGCCAGCGAGCCGATCGTGATCCGAGTCTTCGGCCGGGATCTCAACGTCCTGCACCGAAAGGCCGACGAGATCAGGGACGCGGTCGCCGCGGTCGACGGGGTCACCGACGCCTCGGTCGAGTTTCAGGAGGGCGTCTCGCACGTCGAGGTCGAGGTCGACCTCGCGAAGGCGCAGCGCTACGGCCTGAAACCGGGCGACGTTCGCCGGGCGACCGCGACGATGATCGAGAGCGAGGAAGTCGGCGACATCTTTCGAGGCGGCAGGGCCTACGACGTCCACGTCTGGAGCACACCGGCGACGCGCTCGAGCCTGACGAGCCTGCGCGAGCTCCCGCTCGACACTCCCGACGGCGGGCACGTGGCCCTCGGGGACGTGGCCCACCTGCGCGTCACGCCCACGCCCAACGTCGTCCACCACGAGGGCACTTCGCGGAGCATCGACGTCGTCGCCGGTGTCGAGGGACGC
>JBKPFI010000261.1:0-10620 GCA_046728775.1 Actinomycetota bacterium
CGGACGACGTCGACGACCTTGTCCGGCCCCCCGATGTTGCCCGGGTTGATGCGGACGGCGGCCACGCCGGCCTCGATCGCCCTCAGCGCCAGGCTCGCGTTGAAGTGGATGTCCGCGATCACCGGGACCGGCGAGAGCCGCACGATCTTCGGCAGCGCGTCGGCGTCCCCGCCCTTCGGCACCGCCACCCGCACGATCTCGCACCCCGCAGAGGCAAGCGCGGCGATCTGCGCAATCGTCGCCTCGACGTCGTGCGTCTTGGTGAGCGTCATCGACTGCACGACGACGGGGGCGCCGCCGCCGATCTGCACGTTGCCTACGCGGATCGCGCGCTCGCTGGCCACGCGCCGAGTCTAGCCGCCTCTGATGTTTCCTATGTCGTTTGAAAGGCCGACGAAGAAGAGCAGCAGGACGAGCGCGATCCCGACCGCCGAGACGCGCTCGTAGACCGCCCGTCCGACCGCGCGCCCACGGACTCCCTCGACGATCGAAAACGCCATGTGCCCGCCGTCGAGGGGCAGCAGCGGCAGCAGGTTCAGGAGCGCGAGCGAGAGACTGATGATCGCGAGCACCTGGAAGTACTCGCGGTAGCCGAGCTGGACGGCCCTGCTCGATTGCTGGACGATCCCGACCGGCGTCGAGACGTCCTTTCTTCCGGAGCCGCTCGCTATGTGGCCGAGCCAGGTTCCCATCGCCTTCGTCACCAGCCACGTGTCCTGCGCCGCGAGCCCGAAGGCGTGGATCGGGTTGTAGTGCGTGTAGCGCACCGCCGCCGGGTGGAAGCCGAGCGTGTAGACGCCCTCCGATTTCTGCGGGCGCACGGGGCGAAGCTCCTTGTACTTGCCGTTCCGCAGGACCGAGAGCATCAGCGGCTGCCCTTCGCTGTTGCGGATCTGGTCGCGAACGTCGGTGAAGTCGTAGGCGGGAACCCGGTTGATCCCCACGATGCGGTCGCCCGCCTGGAGGCCGGCCGCGGCCGCCGGCGAGCTCGGGATCACGTCGGCGACGCGCCGTGAGGCGTCGGACGGGATGCCCAGCATGTAGACGGCCGCCAGCAGCACCACCGCGAAGACGAGGTTCGTGCCGGGCCCGGCAGCGATCACGGCCAGGCGCTTCCACGTCCGCTGGCGCCAGTACGCGTCCGAGCCGACGGCGTCGGTGAGCTCGCTCAGCCCACGCAGCGCCGCGTTGCGCGCCTTGGGCGAGAGCTTGGCCTCACGGACCGAACCTTCCAGGGCCGCGAGCTCCGGCCGCGCCTCCTCGAAGGCTTCTTGGGCGATCAGCCGCTTGACCCGCTCGACCTGCGCGAGCAGGCCCGGTGACTCGTACAGCGCCGGCCCGAGGTGCAGGTCGAGGTCGGACGGCGCCGGCCGGTGCATTCCCGGGATCTTCACGTAGCCGCCGAGAGGGACCACGCCGAGGCCGTACTCGATGCCGTTGCGAGTCGTCTTCAAAAGCGCCGGCGGAAAGCCGACGTAGAAGCGCCGCGGGCGCATCCCGACTGCCCGCGCGGTGAAGAAGTGGCCCGCCTCGTGGATGAGGATCAGGAGCGCGAGGCCAAAGATGGCTACCAGCACGCTCACAACCCGCGCTCCAGCTTTGTGCGGGCTCGGAGACGCTTGACCACCGGAACCTGCCAGGGCTGAAACTGAACGCGTAGCGTGCTCATGCGGGCGTCAGGGCCCTTTCTGCGAGCCTTCGGGCAGTCCTGTCGGCCTCCACGAGCTCGTCCAAATCGTGGGCCGGCGACCCGTCGACGGCGGCCAGCGCCTCTTCCACAGTCGCGGCGATGCCGAGGAACGGCAGCCGTCCCTCCAGGAAGGCCGCGACGGCGACCTCGTTGGCCGCGTTGAACGAGCACGGGTACGTGCCGCCCCTCTCCCCCGCCTCGCGGGCCAGCGCGAGCAGCGGGAACGTCTCGAGGTCCGGCGGCTCGAACTCAAGCACGAGCCCCCGGGAGAGGTCGAGCGGGGCCACCGGCGTCGCCGCGCGTTCCGGATACGTGAGCGCAAAGGCGATCGGCACGCGCATGTCCGGGTAGCCGAGGTGCGCGAGCGCGGCGCCGTCGCGGAAGCGCACGAGCGCGTGGACGACGGACGTCGGCTGCAGTACGACCTCGATGCGGTCGTAGTCGAGGCCGAACAGGAAGTGCGCCTCGATCAGCTCGAGGCCCTTGTTGGCGAGCGTCGCCGAGTCCACCGTGATCTTCGGGCCCATCCGCCAGGTCGGGTGCGCGAGCGCCTCGTCGGGCGTGACGTCCTCGAGCTCCTCGCGCGAGCGTCCACGGAAGGGGCCGCCCGAGCCGGTCACGACGAGGGAGTCGACCTGCTCGCGGCCACGCCCTTCGAGGCACTGGAACGCTGCCGAGTGCTCGCTGTCGACCGGGAGGAGCAGGCCCCCGCCCCGCTCCTGGGCGGCCAGTGCGAGCTCGCCGGCGGCGACGAGGCTCTCCTTGTTCGCGAGCGCAAGGGTGACACCGTGCTCGAGCGCCCACAGCGTCGCGGGCAGCCCTGCGAACCCGACGACGGCGTTCAGGACGACGTCCGGTTCTGCGCGCTCGAGCAGCTCCGTGAGGTCGCCGCCGACCTGTGTGAACGGGGCGAGGCCGTCGACCGGCTGAGAGCCCGAAGCCGCGGCCACGAGCTCGAGCTCAGGCTGCGCCGCGACGATCTCGAGCGCCTGGCGGCCGATGGAGCCGGTGGCCCCCAGGAGCGCGATTCGTTTCATCTGCTCCAAGTGTACGAATGCCTCGGCCGCGCGGTTCAGGTGAGGGCGAGGATCGTGTAGTAGGCCGCGACGGCCGCGAAGAGGTGCGCGTCGAGCCGGTCGAGGACGCCGCCGTGGCCGGCGAGGATGCGGCCGCTGTCCTTCACCCCCAGGTCGCGCTTGACGCCCGATTCGAACAGGTCTCCCACGGGTGCCGCCACCGCGATCACCGCGCCGAAAACGAGCGACTCGCCGATCGTCAGGAAGCTCTGGTGGTAGAGGGCGAAGAACGCGACGAGGACGGCTGCCACCGTCGATGCGAGCAGGCCCTCCCACGTCTTGCCCGGTGAGAGCACCGGCGCCAGCTTGTGCCGCCCGACCAGGCGGCCGACGAAGTAGGCGAGCGTGTCCGCCGCGAAGACGGCGAGCAGCACCGTGAACACGGCGAGCCGCCCGTGCTCCGGGAGATCACGCAGCAGCAGGACGTACGCGAGCCCGAGGCCGACCCACGCCGTTCCCAGCAGCGTCGTCGCCACAGCCACCGTCAGCGACTGCTTCGTCTCCGAGATTCCCTTCAGCAGGAAGGCGAGCGCGAGCGTCGTGAGGAAGCCGCCGAGCATCCACGTCGTGCCGCCGAGCTGGGCGCCGAGCAGCACGAGCACCAGGCCCGTGTAGCCGGCCGGGACGAGCGGCCGCAGCGAGCGCGCCATGCCGTAGAACTCGTGCAGCCCGACCAGTCCGGCCGCGATCGCGAGCAGCCAGAGCCACCACCCTCCGAGCCAGACGAGGCCGAGCACCGCAGGCAGCGCGACGGCGGCAACGAGGAGCCGCGAGAGAAAGGGGCTCATCTGCCGCCGAAGCGGCGGCGTCGGCTGGCGTAGTCGGCGAGCGCGTGCTCGAGGTCCTCGCGGCCGAAGTCCGGCCACAGCGTCTCGACGAAGACCAGCTCGGAGTACGCGAGCTGCCAGAGCAGGAAGTTGGAGATCCGGAGCTCGCCGCTCGTCCGGATCAAGAGGTCCGGGTCCGGCAGCTCCGGCGCATAGAGGTTCGCACGCACCGCGTCCTCGTCGATCTCGTCCGGCTCGACGCCGGCCTGCAGGAGCCTTCGCACGGCCTCGACGAGCTCGTCCCTGCCGCCGTAGTCGAGCGCCACCCAGAGGTTCAGCCGGTCGTTGTGCGCCGTCTCCTCCTCGAGCCGCGCCATCCGCTCGCCGAGCTCGGCCGACGCACGCCCGCGCCGCCCGATGAAGCGCGTGCGCACGCCCTGGCGGACGAGGTCGGGCAGCTCGCGCTCGATCGTCTCGCCGAAGATGTCCATCAACGAGTCGACCTCGCCGGCCGGGCGGGACCAGTTCTCCGTCGAGAAGGCGTAGACGACCAGGGTCTCGAGCCCTAGGTCGATCGCGGCCTCCACCGTCCGGCGCAGCGCCTTCGTCCCAGCGCGGTGCCCTTCCGCGACCGGCAGGCCGCGCCGCTCGGCCCAGCGGCCGTTTCCGTCCATGATGATCGCGACGGTGCGGGGCTGATCGTCGCGCGCTCTGTCCTGAGCGGCTAGGGGGCTCGGCGCGCTCGTCAAACCTCCATGATCTCGGCCTCTTTCCGCTTCAGCAGGTCGTCGATTTCGTGGACGCTGTCGTCCGTGAGCTTCTGCACGCGCTCCTCTGCGCGGTGCTCCTCGTCGCTGCCGACCTCGCCCTTGTCGACGAGCTCCTTGAGGTGGTGGATGACGTCCCGCCGCACGTTGCGGACGGCGACCCTCCCCTCCTCCGCCATGTGCCGGACGACCTTGACGAGCTCCTTGCGCCGTTCCTCGGTCAGCTGGGGGATCGGCAGGCGGATCAGCTTGCCGTCGTTGGACGGCGTCAGGCCGAGATCGGACTCCTGGATCGCGCGCTCGATGGTCGAGACCGAGTTCGGGTCGAACGGCTGAATCGTGAGCAGCCGCGGCTCGGGTGCGCTGATCGTGGCGAGCTGCTTGAGCGGCGTCTTCTGGCCGTAGTAGTCGATCTGGACACGGTCCAGCAGCGCCGGCGAGGCGCGCCCGGTGCGCAGGGTCGCGAACTCCGCCTGCGCCGCCTCGACGGATTTGTGCATCCGCCGCGTCGCGTCCTGGATCAGGTCTTCGATCGCCATGCCGCCTCCTCGGGTCAGGGGGTCGAGACGATGGTGCCGACCCGCTCGCCGTGCACGACTCTACGGATGTTGCCGTCCTCGAGGGCGAAGACGTAGATCGGCAGGCGGTTGTCCATGCAGAGGGAGAGCGCGGTCGTGTCCATCACCTTGAGCCCGCGCTCGATCGCCTGGAGGTGCGTCAGCTCGGGGAGCAACTCCGCGTCGGGGTCCAGCCGCGGGTCGCTGTCCAGGACGCCCTCGACGGCATGCTTGGTCATCAGGATCGCCTCGGCTCCGATCTCGAGCGCGCGAAGCGCCGCGGCCGTGTCGGTCGTGAAGAACGGGTTGCCGGTCCCGGCGGCAAAGATCACGATCCGGCCTTTCTCGAGGTGGCGGATCGCGCGGCGCCGGATATAGGGCTCGGCTACCTCGGCGGCCGCCAGAGCCGAGAGCACGCGCGTGTGCGCGCCTCGGTGCTCCAGCGCGTCCTGGAGCGCGAGCGCGTTCAGCAGCGTGGCGAGCATTCCCGCGTAGTCCGCGGTGGCGCGGTCCATGCCCCCGGCCGCCGCCTCGTGGCCGCGGTAGATGTTCCCGGCTCCGACGACGATCGCGAGCTCGAGCCCCTCCCGTTGGACGTCTACGATCTCGCCCGCGAGCCCAGCGTCGCGGTCCGGGTCGAGGCCGTACTCGCGCTCGCCCATCAGCGCCTCGCCCGAGAGCTTCAGAAGGACGCGCTGGAACGCGGGCCCCGCGTCGGCTTCCCCGCGGGTTTCGGCGGAGACCGGCTCGGTCACCCGGCGAGGGCGTAGCGGACGAACTCGAGCACCTCGAGCCCGGCCTCCTCGAGCGCCTTCCCGGCCGTCTGCGAGGGATCGTGGATCCAGGACTGCTCGCTCAGCGCCACGCCGGCGAGGAACTCCTTGCGCAGGCGGCCCTCGACGATCTTCGACCGGACCTCCTCGGGCTTCGACTGCACGTCGGACTGGTTCGCGTAGATCGCGCGCTCGTTGGCGAGCTCCTCCTCGGGGACTTCGTCGACGCTGCGGAAGCGCGGCGCGGCGAACGAGATGTGCATCGCGAGCTTCCGCGCGGCCACCGGGTCGCCGCCTTTCACGCGCACCAGCACGCCGATCTTCTCCGCGGGCGGGTGGACGTACTCGGCGAGCAGCTCGCCTTCGCCGGCCTCCATGCGCGCGGCGCCCGCGACCTCGATGTTCTCGCCGAGCTGGCCGATCAGCTCCAGCCGCTGCTCCTCGAGCCCGGAGACGGCGTCGCGACCGCTGGACTCGACCGCCTCGAGCACCGACTCGACGAAGGAGAGGAACTTCTCGTTGTTCGAGACGGGCTCGGTCTCGCAGCCCACGGCCACGATCACGCCGACGCTGCCGGAGACCGTCGCGAGGACCTTGCCCTCCGTCGTGGCCCGCCCGGCCCGCTTGCCCGCGGCCGCCATGCCCTGTTCGCGCAGGAGCCGCTGCGCCGCCTCGACGTCGCCCCCGGTCTCCTCGAGCGCGCGCTTCGCCGCCATCATCCCGGCGCCGGTGAGGTCGCGGAGCTCCTTGACGAGGCTCGCCGGGATCTGGACCTGGCTCATGAAGGCTCCTCCTCCGAGGGCTCCGGGGGCGCGTCCGGGACGGGCACGGGCTCGGCCGGGGCCTCGGCGGAGGGGGCCGGCTCCGGCTCGGTCTGTGCGCTCGACTCCTCAACACGAGCCTCCTCAGCCTGCTGCTCCGCTTCGGCCGGCTGCTCGAACTCGGCGGGCCTGACGCGCGATTTTCCTTCCTCGATCGCCTCGCCGATCGCGCGAATCACCAGGCTGCACGAACGGATCGCGTCGTCGTTGCCCGGGATCACGAAATCGGCCTCGTCCGGGTCGCAGTTCGTGTCGACGAGCGCGATCACCGGCAGCCCGAGCCGCCGCGCCTCACGCACAGCGAGCTGCTCCTTGCGCAGGTCGACGATGAAGGCGGCGTCCGGCTGCTTGCGCATGTCCGCGACGCCGCCGAGGTTCGCCTCGAGCTTCTCGAGCTCGCCCTGCATCGAGATCCGCTCCTTCGGCGGGAGCAGGTCGAGCTGGCCTTCGTCGCGCAAGCGGCGGAGCTCGTGCAGGTGCTCGATCCGCTCGGCGATCGTGCGCCAGTTCGTGAGCAGGCCGCCGAGCCAGCGGTGGTTGACGTACGGCATCCCGGAGCGCTTGGCCTCCTCCTCGACCGCGTCCTGAGCCTGCTTCTTCGTCCCGACGAAGAGGACGGTGCCGCCGCGCTCGGCGAGGTTGCGGACGAACGCCTGCGCCTCCTCGAGCGCCTCGAGCGTCTTCTGCAGGTCGATGATGTAGATCCCGCCGCGCTCGCCGAAGATGTAGCGGCGCATCTTCGGGTTCCAGCGGCGCGTCTGGTGGCCGAAGTGGACCCCGGCCTCCAGCAGCTCTCGCATGGTGACTGCCATCGGTTCTTCCTCCATGGTGGTTGTGGGCGTTGCCGCCGGCGGGGGTCAGGTGGAACCGGCGCGCCGAGGCGCCGGCACCGCCACCTGCCCGGGTCGCCGGGTAGGGGACGAAAGCCTCGGCAGTGTAGCGGCGCGTGGAACACGCGCACCGCCCCCAAGGCGTCGCTTGCGATGCCGACCAGAGAGCGCGTGCCGGTTCTGCCGGCGCCCGCGTCTAGGTCGCCCTAACGACGCTGGCGGGCGGCGGTGGCCTCTGCGGCTTCGCTCGCCAGCTCCGCTGCACGCGTGGCCGTGATCTCGGCCTCCTCGCTCCTGCCGGCGGCTACCAGGAGTTGTGACCACTCGCGACAGACCGCGGCGGCCTCACGGTGCATGCTGGAGGCAGCCAGGGCGTCGATCGCTCGCTCGAAGCTGCGAGTGGCGCCGTTGAGGTCGTCGGCTGCCTCGGTGAGCGCCTGCGCAAGCCACACGAGCCCTTGTTCCGCTGGGGCGTCCGCGAGCTCCTCGTGAGCGCGTCGGATCAACGGGCGAGCGCGCTCGAAGTCGCCCTGGCGCGCGTATGCGAGAGCCTGCCCGGAGTGGAGAGCACCGAGGTCGCGCGCATCGGCAACGAGGCTTTCGAGGCTCGCCGCGAAGTCCAGGTGACGCGTTGCCTCGGGGACGTTGTAGGCCCAGAGGTGAACCTCGGCGGCGAATAGGTGTGCCCTCGCGAGCTCGAGGCTGTCCTCGGTGTGATCGAGCAGAATGATCGCCCGCCTGATCTCGTGGAGGGCCGCGCGAGGTTGTCCCTCCATGTAGGCGAGTCGTGCCAACGACCAGTGCATCGTGACCTGCGCGTGCGGGTCGAGCGCGGCCTCGGCGTCGATCTCTTCGAGCACCGAGCGCGCCCGCTCGAGCTCGCCGAGGTCGGTGAGCGCGTAGCTCAAGTACGTCGCGAGCCGCAGCCTGACGCCCGCCGCCTCCGGCGCTTGGCAGCCGGAATCGTCGAGCGCGTCCTCGAGCATTTTTGCCGCCTCCTCGGCGCGTCCGAGGAACCTGAGCGCCTTCGAGAGGCTGACGTAGACGTTTGTCTGCGTCCGGGGTGAGACGAGCGGCGAGGCGATGGCCAGGCCGAGGTATCGGGCCGCCTCGCGCTGGTTTCCTGCAGCAAGCGAGGAGAGCCCCAGCGCGATCTGCGCACGAGTGACGATCTCGCCTTCACCGGCTCCCTGCGCCTCCTTCAACGCCGCCTGTAGGGCATGGCGCGCCTCGATGCTGTGATCGCCCAGCCGCAGGCGCAACTCGGCATCGCCGAGCCGCAGTTCGAGCGCTTCTACCGGCGCGATGTCGACGCCGCTCTCGAGATATTCCGGCGTCACACCAAGCCTGCGGGCGAGCAATCGAATCGCCCGAAGGGACGGCATACGCTGGCCCGACTCGATCCGGGAGATGTAGGCATAACTGACGCCATGGGATGCGAGCTGGCGCTGGGAGAGACCAAGTGCGAGCCGCAGCCTGCGCACGCGCGCGCCGATGCTCTCGGTCGAACCGTCCGGGCGAGAAGAGGCGATCACGGCTCGTGGATCATCCGACCGTGTGGTCGGCGCGTCAAGCCTCCCGACTTGACAGCATCCAGCTTGTCGTCTTCGGTCCCGTGTTTCGATCTCCCACAACGGCGTTTCTTTGCCCCGTGTGGGAGGGCCGTGAAACCGAGCTTCGAAGGGAGGTGACCATGGCCCGTCTGATGTCCATTGCGGCAGCCGCCGCATTGGTGCTCTCAGCAGCCTTTGCCGCCGGCCTCACCTGCGGCGGGTAGCCGGTGCGGGACGTGTGTCGGGGCGGCGCCGCCGCCCCCCCCCAGACACCCACGCGTGGGCGCGGGGAACCCCCCCCCTACGATGTGGGGCCAAGCGTCGCCCTGGGAAGATGGCGCACCTGGTGCTGCCGGTGGGCAGCAGGTGGCAGAAGGACGTGACGTAGGCCGGGCGGCCGGGCTGCGGCACCCCGACCGCCCGACGACCGCGGAGCATATAGCGCCTCCCGGACGCACCCAACCACCGGAGGCTCATGTTCGAGCGTCCGCGCGCTCATCCATGATGCGTCTGTGAACACGCGCGAATCGCCCGCTCTGGCCGTGGAGGCCGCCTCGGCCTGGGACCTCGCCGTCGCGACCGTCGAGGAGGGCCTCGTCGACGGCCAGGTGCCGTCGCTGCAGCGGCTCGGGCGGCTCGGCCAGCTCGGCGACCTGCCGGCCCTAGTGGTCGAGCTCTCACGCGAGCTCGTCGATCCGCCTGCCGAGCGGCTCCTGCACGGCGGCCCCCTTGCGGCCCGGGTGCGCGAGCACGCCCGGCAGCGCGAGGCATTCGGCTTCGCGCCGAGGGAGATCGTGACCGAGCTCCTGATCCTGCGCCGGATCCTGTCGCGGGCCGTGGCCGACGAACGCATGAGCGCGGCCGTTGACCGGCTGGTCACGGAGTGCGTCGCCGCCTACTTCGACCGCGCCACCTCGGAGCTCGCCCACCAGGCCAGGCACGACCAGCTGACGGGGCTCCTCCACCACCAGGCCTTCGTGCGGGAGCTGGAGCTCGAGCTGGAGCGAGCGGCGCGCTACGGCCACGGCGTCGCGCTCGTCTTTCTCGACCTCGATCGCTTCAAGGAGCTCAACGACACCTTCGGTCACCCGGCGGGCGACCGCGCGCTGCGGCGGCTCGCCGGCCTTCTACGAGACTCGCTGCGCGGCTCCGACCTTGCCGGCCGGATGGGAGGCGACGAGTTTGCGGCGGGCCTTGTCGAGGCGGACGAGGAGGCCGGCGCGCGCCTGATCGAGCGGCTCGGCGACCGGGTCGACGAGCTCGTCGGCGAGGATCAGCTGCCGCCCGAGTGCTCCTTCAGCGCCGGCCTCGCCCACTTCCCCGGCGAGGCCTCGGATGCGGACGCGCTCTTCCGCCTCGCCGACCAGCGCCTCTACGAGGTGAAGCGGGCGAGCGCCGCCTGAAGCTCCGGCGGCAGCGGCGACTCGACCTCGACCGGCGCCCCGGTCGCGGGGTGCGCAAAGGCAAGCCGCCACGCGTGCAGGAACTGGCGCTTCAGGCGCTCGTCCGGCACGCCGTAGACCGGGTCGCCGACCACCGGGAGGCCGATCGCGGCGAGATGCACGCGGATCTGGTGCGTCCGTCCCGTCTCGAGCCGCACGTCGAGCAGTGCGTGCCGGTCGAGCAGGCGCTCCACCTCGAAGTGCGTGACCGCCTCGCGCGGCGTATCGGTGTCGAGGGACTGGCGTGTGGGCTCGCGCCGGTCGCGCCCGATCGGCGCCTCGATCCGCCCGCTCCACGACCGCGGCCGCCCTCGCACGAGCGCCTTGTAGCGCCGCTCGAGCCC
>JBKPFI010000234.1:0-3897 GCA_046728775.1 Actinomycetota bacterium
GCTCCCTGGGCGGGACGATGTCGGCGATGATCGCCTGCGCGCCGACCATCAGCCCGCCGGCGCCGATCCCCTGCAGCGCCCGGAAGCCGATCAGCTCGCCCATCGACTGCGAGAGGCCTGCGAGCATCGAGCCCGCGAGGAAGATCAGGATCGCGGCGAGGAACACCTGCTAGCGCCCGAGCATGTCGCCGAGCTTCCCGTAGAGCGGGGTCGAGACCGTCGACGCGAGCAGGTACGAGGTCACGACCCACGAGAGGTGGTTGAGGCCGCCGAGGTCGCCGACGATCGTCGGCAGCGCCGTCGAGACGATCGTCTGGTCGAGCGCGGCCAGGAACATCCCGAGCATCAGCGCCGCGAACACGGTCCACAGCGCGCGACCGGTCAGCCGCCCGTCCTCGCTCATGCTCGGGCCTCCCTCCGCCGCTGCGCGCGCCGGAGCTGCGAGCGCGTGAGCGGCGGCTGAGCCAGCGGCGTCGCGGCGTCGGCGCGCAGCCCGTCGAGCAGGAGGCCGAGGTAGCGCCGCCAGTACTCGGGCGCGACGGACGCGGTCGTCTCGATCACGCGGTCGGCCGTCCAGAACACGAGCGGGAGATCCTCGGGAATGAAGTCCGGCCGGAGGGCGCCCTGGGCCTGCGAGCGCTCGATCATCCGGGCCACCAGCGGCCGGATCCGCGCCCGCATCGCCTCGGCGCGCCGCCGGTCGTGCTCGCGGGTCGCGAGCATGTCCTTCAGGCCGCGGTTCACCGCGTGCAGCGCGAGGGCGTGCTCGAGAAAGCGGGTGAAGCCGGCCCAGGCGTCCTCGGCGGCCGCCGCCTGCTCGGCGAGGCCGACGAGCTCCGCGAACGCGTCCTCGAGCACCGCGTCGATCAGCTCCCCCTTGGTCGGGAAGTGGCGGTAGAGCGTTCCCATGCCGAGGCCGGCGTGGCGGGTGATCTCCTCGACCGAGACGTCGACACCTTCACGCGCGAAGAGCTCGCGTGCGCTCGCCACGAGCCGCTCGCGGTTCCGGCGAGCGTCGCTGCGCAGCACTCTCGGGCGGGTCGCGGATGCGCTCATCACAGGAGAGTAGCAATAAGCGGAGTGGTCGCTCCGGTTGTGCGTCGGCGAGCGCGCATGGCAGATTGACGCCGTGTCGACGATGGCCGACCTCGACCAGCTGGCCCTCTCCCTGCCGCACACGACCAAGGAGCTCTCCGACGACGGCCGGCCGGCCTACCGCGCCCACGGCAAGCTGTTCTGCTGCCAGCGCGGCCGCCGGGCCGACGCGATCGATCCTGAGACCGGCGAGCGGATGGACGACGTCCTGATGTTCCGCGTCCCAGACCTCGACGTGAAGGAGCTCCTGCTCGCCGACGACCGCGGCGTCTTCTTCACGACGCCGCACTTCGACGGCTACCCCGCCGTGCTGATGCGCATCCCCGACCTCGCCCGCCTCGACCGGGAGGAGCTGCACGACATGGTGGTCGAGGCGTGGCTCACCCGGGCGCAGAAGCGAGTCGCCAAGGCATGGCGCGCCGAGCATTCGGCCGACGAGACCGGCTGACCCCAAAGGCCGAAATTCGGCTCTCGTGGACGCCGACCTAGGATTCAGGACGTGGCCGATGCCCGAGATCCACTCGAGCCCAGGCCGATCGAGATCGACGTCGAGCCCACGGTCGCCGGCCGCTTTGCGCGCTGGGTCGAGCGGGCTCGGCTTCTCCACCGCCGCGTCGAGGCTTCGCGCGCGGAGCGCCGGTCGGTCGACCTGGGCTTCAGTCTCGTCGAGCGGGACTCCTCGATCGGCGGCGGCCTGCTGGCCGGCGCACTCGCCTACCGGCTGTTCGTCTTCCTCTTGCCGGCGGCCCTCCTGCTCGTCTCGGGTCTCGGACTGTACGCGGGTAGCGTCGACAAGAGCCCGCGGACGGTTACGAGGGAAGCCGGCCTGCACGGGCTGATCGCCTCGCAGGTCGCAAATGCCGCCTCGGGGCGCCACCGCGCGATCGTCTTCGCCGTGATGGTGCCCGCAGTGCTCTACGCCACGGTCGCGCTCTTCCGGGCGATCGCGAAGGTGCACTCGCTCGCCTGGCACGGCTCGGGGCGAGGCGTCCGTATCACGGGGAGAGGAGTCGCCGTCTTCGGCGGGGCGTTGATCCTGCAGCTCGTCGCCTTCACGCTCGTGGCCTGGATCCGCCGCAGTGACGAGCTGAGCGGGCTCGCGGCGCTGCTCGTCTACATCGTCGTGATGGGCGGGGCGTGGCTCGCCGTCTCGCTGCAGCTGCCCCACGGCGACGCCCGCTGGCGCGCGCTGGTCCCGGGCGCGCTGCTGGTCGGCACGGGGCTGTTCGTCCTCAACGTCTTCAACATCTACGTCACGACGCGCCTGGTCGAGGACCGGGCCGACACCTACGGCGCGCTCGGGATCGCGGCCGCGCTCCTTTTCTCACTGGTGCTCCTGGGCCGGCTGATTGTCGTCTCCGCCGAGCTCAACGCCGAGCTCCACCGGCGCCAGGCACAACAACCTTGAGGTGTCCCTTTCGTCGTTTCCCGTTCGTCTCACAGGCGACCACGCTCGAACGAAGGAGGAGACCATGAAGTACATGCTGTTGATCCATCAGGGCGACACCCCTGTGCCGGGGACACCGGAGTGGGAGCGCCTCTCCGAAGACGAGCAGAAGGCCGTCTACTCGGACTACCAGGCGATCAATCAGACGCCGGGCGTCACCCCGGGGGAATGGATGGAGTCGCCCGAGACGGCGACGACCGTCCGCACCGAGAGCGGCAAGACCCTCACCACCGACGGGCCGTTCGTCGCCGTCAAGGAGGCCCTCGGCGGCTACCTCTTCTATGACACGGACGACCTCGACTCCGCGATCGAGCTCGCCTCCCGCATCCCTGCGGCCCGGATGGGTGGTGCGGTGGAGGTCCGCCCGCTCAAGGAGCAGTGACCCTCGAGCAGGTCTTCCGGGACGAGTGGGGCCGCGTGCTCGCCGGCCTGATCGGCTTCCTCGGCGACTTCGACCTCGCCGAGGAAGCCGCCCAGGAGGCGTTCGCGGTCGCCGCGGAGCGTTGGCCGCGCGAGGGAACGCCCCACAACCCGCGCGCCTGGCTCATAACGACTGCGCGCAACCGCGCCATCGACCGGATCCGGCGCGAGCGCACGCTCGCCGAGAAGACCCGTCTCCTCGCTGGCGAGGTAGGTGACGACGTGGATCCTGGAAGCCGTAGGCTGGAGACAGAGATCCCGGACGAGCGGCTCGAGCTCGTGTTCACCTGCTGCCACCCGGCGCTCGCCCTCGACGCTCAGGTCGCGCTCACGCTGCGGACGCTCGGTGGGCTGCGGACGGAGGAGATCGCGCGCGCCTTCCTCGTCCCCGAGCAGACGATGAAGAAGCGCCTCGCCCGCGCCAAGCGGAAGATCAAGGCCGCCGGGATCCCCTTCCGCGTCCCGCCCGCCCACCTCTTCCCGGATCGCCTCGCGGCGGTGCTGGCGGTCGTCTACCTGGTCTTCAACGAGGGCTACGGCGGCCGCGGCGACCTCGCGGCCGAGGCGATCCGCCTGGGGCGCGCGCTCGCCGAGCTGATGCCGGACGAGCCCGAGGTGCACGGCCTGCTCGCGCTGATGCTCGTCAACGACGCCCGCCGCGAGGCGCGCTTCGCGGACGGGGCGATCGTGCTGCTCGACGAGCAGGACCGGTCGCTCTGGAACACCGAGCAGATCGCCGAAGGCCGCGCGGCGCTGGAGCGGGCGCAAGCCCTCGGCGGCCGCGGCCCCTACGCGCTCCAGGCCGAGATCGCCTCGCTCCACGTGGAGGAGCCTCAGGACTGGCCGCGGGGCGCGGGGCGGGTCGGCGGGCGGGCCCCCCCCCCCGGCGCGCCGGGGGGCGAGCGGTACCGCGCCCCCCCCCCCGCGGGGGCGCG
>JBKPFI010000296.1:0-2690 GCA_046728775.1 Actinomycetota bacterium
CGGGATGCCGACCGCGACCAGGCTCCCGAGCACGATCAACAGCACGGCGATCGTGATCGGGATCGAGCGCTCGCCGGCCAGCTTGAGCTGATCTCCGAACATCTTGTCGAGCCCCTTGTCGGAGCTGACCCCGGCGTGGCCAACGAAGAAGCCGGGGTGCTGCGTCCCGACCTTGTCCGTCGCGGCCGAGAGCGCGTCGATGTTGTCCTGGGCTCGATCGGCGTCTCCCTTCATCTCCCACTTGACCATCGCCGCGTGGCGGTCGTCGCTGATCAGCGCCGCGTTCCGCGCGGTGTAGGGGGAGTCCAGGTTCTTGATAGCGGGGCTGGACTGGACCGAGCCGATCACGTCATCGACAGTCGAGCGGAAGGCAGGGTCGTCCACCGTTCGGCTCGTGCTCTCGACGAGCACGAACTCGGTCTGCCGAGCCCGCTCAGGGAAGGCTTTCTTGAGGATCTGGTCGGCCCTGTGCGACTGGCCGACGCCCGCGTCGTTGATGTCGATCTGCTTGAGGCCGAGGGCGAGGTTCCCGAAAGCGAAGAGAAGCACGACACACGCGAGCCAGCCGAAAACGGCCGTCTTCCAGTGGGTCGCGCTCCAGTGGCCCATCCGGCCGGCGATGTTCATCGCCTTCTGCATCTGCTCCGAGCAGACGTCCAGTGGCTTCTTGTGGCCGGTCGGCTGCGGATCGTCCTGAATGACGCGCGTCGTCACTGCGGCTCCTCTCGCGGGGTTGCTGCCAACGTCGCACTTCTGGCCGGGGAGCGGAAGCCGGGAGACCCGTGCTTCGAGGGGCGGGTTTCTGGCGTCTT
Source organism: Actinomycetota bacterium (assembly GCA_046728775.1). Lineage (GTDB taxonomy): Bacteria > Actinomycetota > Thermoleophilia > Gaiellales > Gaiellaceae > AC-32. The sequence continues at coordinate 813 of JBKPFI010000296.1, forward strand.
AGCCTTCGCTACAGCGTCAGGAGCGGAGGAACGTCAGCACCGCCAGCACACGCCTCGACTCGCTCCCGGTCGAGGGCAGGCCGAGCTTGCTGAAAATGCTGGAGACGTACTTCTCGACCGCGCGCACGGTGATCACGAGCTTGTCGGCGATCCCCTGGTTGGAGCTGCCGGAAGCCATCAGCTCGAGCACCTCGCGCTCACGAGGCGTCAGCTCGGCGAGCGGATCGTCGGGCCGCTGCCTGGACACGAGTGTCGAGACAATGATCGGATCGAGGGCCGATCCGCCCTCGGCGACCCGCCGCAGCGCGGCGACGAAATCCTTCACGTCGCTGATCCGGTCCTTGAGCAGGTACCCGACTCCCTCCGCGGAGTCGGCGAGCAGCTTCAGGGCGAGACCGAGCTCGACGTACTGCGAGAGGACGAGCACGCCGACGGAGGGGTGCTTGGCACGGATCTCGAGCGCCGCTCTCAGGCCCTCGTCGTTGTGGGTCGGCGGCAGGCGGATGTCGACGATCGCGACGTCCGGCGAGTAGCTCCGAACCTTGAGCAGCAGGTCGTCCGCGTCGCCGCACTGCGCCACGACCTCGAACCCCGCGTCATCCAGCAGCCGCGCCAGGCCGGCCCGCAGGAGGACGCTGTCCTCGGCGATCGCTACGCGCACGGGATCTCCGCTTTCACGCGCGTGCCTCCGCCCGGCGGCGTCCAGACCCTGAGACGCCCGCCGAGAGCCTCGACGCGATCGGCGAGACCGCGGATCCCGGAGCCGCGCTCGGTGTCGGCGCCGCCGACGCCGTCGTCGACGACCTCCACGAGCAGGCAGTCGCTCGTCTGTGCGACCGCGACCGTGGCGTCGTGGGCGTGCGCGTGCTTCGCGACGTTGGTGAGGCTCTCGGAGACGACGTAGTAGGCGGCAACCTCGACCCGTTCCGGCAGGCGGTCGGCGAGGTCGACGGAGAGCCGGACCGGCAACGGTGCGCGTGCCGCGATCGACTCCAGCGCCACCTCGAGCCCGTGCCCGCTGAGGACGGCCGGGTGGATCCCGCGCGCCACGTCGCGCAGCTCCTCGAGCGACAGCGCAATCTCGCGCCGCGCCTCCTCCAGGCGTGCCCGTGCGTTCGGCTCGCCGCTCAGCGTCTGCTCGAGGCGGCTGAGCTCGAGCGAGAGGGCGATCAGCCGTTGCTGGGCGCCGTCGTGGAGGTTCCGCTCGAGCCGCTGGCGCTCCTTCTGGCCGACTTCGATCACGCGCACCCGCGATCCCTTCAGCTCCTCGAGCCGTGCCCGCAGCTCGGCGTGCAGGCGCTCGTTCTCGAGCGCGATCCCAGCCGCCGCGCCCACCGCGTCGAGCAGCTCCGGCTCCTCGACGAGGGCGCGGTCGTGGACCAGTGCCGCAACCCTGGCCCCGTCCCGGTCGATCAGCGTCGTCACCCGGCCTTCCTCGTCGGCAGCCACCTCCACCTCCCGCCCCTCGCGATCGACGTAGGTCTCGAAGTCGGGGAGCCAATAGGCGAGCTTGAGCGATGGATCGCGCAGCGCCCGCGCCAGCGCAACCCGTAGATTCGCCGGCGCCGGGTCACTCTGCAGCTCGAGGATCAAGTCGCCGACGGCTGACCGGGCCAGACGCGCGTCGAGCAGCCCGATCAGGAACACGATCGGCGCGATGCCGATCACCACGAGCGTCGCCCGCTGGACTTCCTTGAACCCGGGCCAGCCGAAGGCGCCGAAGACGAACAGGACGGCGATCATCACGAGGCCGAGGGCGAACGAGTCGATCAGCAATGCGAGCGACCGGCGCCGCGGCCGGCCGGCTTGCCTCCGGCGAGCCGCAAGGACGCCCACGCCTGTCAGGCACATCGCACTCAGTGAGAGCAGCTGTACCTG
>JBKPFI010000123.1:0-1816 GCA_046728775.1 Actinomycetota bacterium
GGCCAGAGCCGCGCGACCTGCCACTCGACCAGCGCGACCTTGCCGGCGAGGTCGACGCGGTCGAGCTGCCTGCGCCCGCCGCGGCCGACCGCGACCAGCTCGCCCTCGACGCCGCCCGGGCCGGTCTCGGGGACGCCGCCGAAGGAGGCGCACTCGAAGCGCGTCCCGTCCTCGAGCTCGACGTACGCCTCCTCCAGCCGCCAGCCGTCGACCGGCACCTGCTCCTCGACGACGTCCTCGAGGCCGAGCGAGCGCATCTCGCCCGCGACGAAGGCGACGGCCTCGTGCTCCTCGGGCGTGCCCGCCACCCGGAAGCCGAGCGGGTGCGACCCGATCGACTCGAGCCGCCGGACGACGCGCTCGAGGTACTCGGCGGAGAACCTCACGCGCGGCCCTCTTCGAGCCCGAGCAGCGCCTCGCGGACGAGCGGGCCGAGCGACTCCAGGTCGTAGCCGCCCTCCTGGACGACCACCGTCGGCAGCTTCAGTCCGCCGAGCAGCCGGCCGGCCTCGCGGAAGCCGGCGGCGCTCACCTCGAGCGGGCTCTCCGGGTCCGTCGCCGCCGCGTCGACCCCGAGCGCGACCACGAGCCCCGCCGCACCGCGCGCCCAGCCGGCGAGCTCCGAGACCGCCTCGAGCCACGGCCCGTCGCCGCTCCCGGGCGCGAGCGGCAGGTTCAGGTTGCCGTCGCTGCTCTCGTCCGCGAAGCCGAGGAAGTGCGGGAACCAGCCGGCACCGGGATCGACGTGCACGGAGCCCGTGAGCACGTCGTCGCGCCCGCGGAAGATCTCCTGCGTCCCGTTGCCGTGGTGCGCGTCGACGTCGAGCACCGCAACAGGCGCATCGAGCCGGGCGGCGAACGCGGCCGCCGCGATCGCGGCGTTGTTCAGGTAGCAGGAGCCGCCGTAGGCAGATCGCGTGACGTGGTGCCCCGGCGGCCGCGTGCAGGCGTAGGCGACGGGGTCGCCGCCGAGCACCAGGTCGACGGCCGTGAGCGCCGCATCGGCGGCCGCGCGCGCCGCCTCCCAAGTGCCCGGGCCGACGAGCGTCATCGTGTCGTAGGCGAACCAGCCCGGCCTCGCCCAGACGGCCGTCGGTACCTGCCGTGCGCCGAGCTCGCGGTGGGCGAAGACGTACGGCACGATCCGGTCCTGCTCCAGATCGGCGCTCCCCCACTCCTCCCAGGCAGAGGCGAGGAACGCGAGCAGCTCCGCATCGTGCACGGCGAGCAGCGCCTCCTCCGGCTGCGGCTCGGCGTCGACGAAACGCGCGGCGAGCGCGGCCCGGATCGCCTCGGCACGCGCCGGAATCTCGGTGGCCGGAGAGCGCACGCCGACCCAGATCTCGGCGAGCGGCTCGTGGAGCAGGCAGCGATCGCTCCAGACGACCGGCATGGAAAGCTCCACCCGGCGACTCTACAGTCCCCCCGTGCCCGAAGGCCCTCCCGAACCCCGCGGCCCGCGACCACGCTCGCTCGGCATCGAGATCGGCGAGCTCGAGCCGGGCCCGAGCGACTCGATCGCCGACGTGGAAGGCATCGGCGTCGGCCACGTCACCGTCTGGCGCGACGAGCCCGACCCGCCGGCCGCCCGAGGCGTCGCGCGCACCGGCGTCACGGCGATCGTCCCTCCCGCCCTCCCGCTCCCCGCCGGCGTGGCCGTCCTCAACGGCGCCGGCGAGCTGACCGGCTCGCACGAGATCCGCGAATGGGGCCTGCTCGAGACCCCGGTCTACCTGACCTCGACGCACGCCGTCGGGCGCGTGTACGACGGCGCGATCGAGGTCGCGGTGCGCGGCGACCCGCTTGTCGGGGTCGA
>JBKPFI010000352.1:0-3448 GCA_046728775.1 Actinomycetota bacterium
CGTCGCGGCGTTGCTCGCGTACGAGCACTCGCTGGTGCGTCCGGGCGACCTCCGCCGGCTCGACACGGCCTTCTTCACGATGAACGGCGTGATCTCGGTCGCGTTCTTGGCCTTCGTCCTCGCGGACGCGCTCGCGTGATCAGGGCCGCGAGGCTCGAGAAGAGCTACGGCGCGAAACGCGTGCTGCGAGGGCTCGATTTCGAGCTCGAGCGCGGCGGCTTCCTCGTCGTCACGGGCCCGAACGGGTCCGGCAAGACGACGCTGCTTCGACTCTCTGCCGGGCTCGCGCTGCCTACGGGCGGGACACTGGAGGTCGAGCCGGGACGCGCTGCGATCGGCTTCCTCGGCCACGAGCCCTTGGTCTACCGCGAGCTGACGGCGCTCGAGAACCTCGATCTCTACGGCCAGCTGTACCACGTGCCCGAGCGGCGCGAGCGGATCGGGATGCTGCTCGAGCGGTTCGGGCTCTGGGACGCGCGCCGGGAGCGGGCCGCGAAGCTCTCGCGTGGGCAGCTGCAGCGGCTTGCGCTCTGCCGCTCCCTGCTGCACCGGCCCGAGCTGCTGATCCTCGACGAGCCCTTCTCCGGCCTCGATGCGGCGGGCGCAGAGCTGCTCGACCGCGAGCTGGCCGGGATGCGCGAACGGCGGACGATCCTCGTCGCCACGCACGATCCGGCGCGCGTTGCGCCGCTACAGAGCGGGAGCCTCGCGCTTGGGTAGGTATCTCGCCGATGCCGCCGTGCTGGCCCGGAAGGACCTGCGGCTCGAGCTGCGGTCGCGCGACACGCTTCCGGCGATGCTGCTGTTCGTGCTGGCGATCCTCGTCGTCTTCCACTTCGTGCTGCCGGACGGCTCCTCGCGGCTCGCCGAGCTGGGGCTGCTCTGGGTGGCGATCCTGTTCACGGCGCTGCTTGGGCTCGGCCGCGCGTTCGTCGCGGAGCGAGAACAGGGCCTGCTGGACGGGCTGGTGCTCGCTCCCGTCGACCGCAGCGCGATCTGGCTCGCGAAGGGGATCGCGACGCTCGCCTTCCTCGCCGTCGCCGAGGTGGTGGCCCTGCCGGCCTTCGCGCTCTTCTTCTCGCCGGTCGGGTGGTCGACGGTGGCGGGCGTGCTGCTGGCCGACCTCGGCATCTGCGCCGTCGGGACGCTGCTCGCCGCGATGGCGGCCGCTGGCCGCGCCCGAGAGCTGCTGCTGCCGCTGCTCTTCCTACCCCTCGCGCTGCCGATCGTGATCGGCGGCGTGGGCGCCAGCGTGGCCGATGCGTCGGGCCGGTATCTCGCCTTCCTCGCGCTCTACGACGCGATCTTCGCGCTGCTCGCCTGGGCCTCGTTCGAGTACGTCGTCACGGAGTGACCGGCTGTACGCCCGCTCGATCAGCGCCTCGAGCGCGTGCGTGATCTCTGCGCGCAGCTCGCCGTGCTTCTCGTCCGAGTAGGCGAACTCGGGGCCGTTCCGAAGCTCCTTGGGGTAGCGCCACACCGGCCCGGTGATCTTGTCGGGCGGCTCCCAGTCGTAGCGCGGATGGACGTGCCCGTGCAGGACGGAGATCGCATTCCCGAGCACCTCGTAGTTGATCCGTCGCAAGCCGTTGCCGGCGCACGCGCGCTCCACTGCCTCGCCGATCAGCGAGAGGTCGAAGAGGAACTGCTTCCGCCGTTCCCAGTCGAGATCGGTCAAGTGGTCGACGGACGGATCGTCGGTGAGGAGCAACGAATACCCGGGGAGATGCTGCGTGTCGCCGATGACGGCGAAACCGCTGCGCATGCGCGCCATCACGAGCGGGTTCTCGCCGCGGTGCGCCGAGCCGACGCGGTCGTCCCGCCAGTCGCCGGCCACGGCTAGCGGGCGGGAAGCGGCACCGGCTCCGCACGCCGGGCCAGGCGGCGCTGCTCGCGCTCGTCGGGCCACATCGCGATCAGCGAGCCGAGCAGGAACACGAACCCGGCGAGCCAGACCAGGTCGACGAGCGGGTTCACGAGCGCCTTGATCACGACCGAGCCGTCGGCGTTGAACTGCTCGCCGATCAGGAACAGGTCCTCGGCCCGGAGCCAGTCGGTGCGGATGCCGACCTCGTTCGAGACCTGCTGCTCGACCGGGTAGCGGTTCTTGCCGGCGAGGTAGACGCCGAGGTTCTTGCCGCCGCGTGTGACGGCGAGGCGCGCGCGGATCTCCGTCCGGTTCGGCGCCGAACGGGCGACCGAGCCGAGGTAGGTGAGGTCGTAGCCGCGGATCCGCATCGTCTGCCCCGGCTGCAGCTTCTCCACCTTGGTGGAGCCGTAGGCGCCGCCGGCCACGCCGAGCGCGAGCAGAACGATCGCCGCGTGGACGATGTACCCGCCATAGCGCCGGCGGTTCCGGCCGACGAGCGACGAGAAGGCGCCGGGCCAGGTGGCGTCGCCGAGCGCCTTGCGGGCGCGGGTACCGCGCACGAACTCGAGCACGATCGCGGCCAGGACGAAGGCGCAGAAGGTGTACGCAACGAGGGCCGGGGCGCTGGAACCGGCGCCGAGCGCCACGAGCGCCGCGCCGCACGCGAGCGCGAAGACGGCCGGCCAGAGGACGCTCTCACCGAGCGACCGCAGCGAGCTCCGCCGCCACGCGAGTAGGGGGCCGATGCCCATCAGCAGCAGTAGCGGCAGGCCGAGGACGCGCAGGAAGAAGTCGAAGTAGGGCGGCCCGACGGTGATCTTCTCGCCGCGCACGAGCTCGGAGATGAGGGGGAAGGCGACACCCCAGAGCACGGTGAGCGTTAAGGCGACGAGCAGCAGGTTGTTGTAGAGGAACGCCGCCTCGCGCGAGGCGAGCGATTCGAGGCGCGTCTTCGTCCGCAGCAGCGGCAGGCGCCAGAAGATCAGCGCCGTCGAGAACGCCGCCGCGACCCCGATGAACCCGAGCAGCCACGGGCCGATCGACGACTGCGTGAAGCTGTGGATCGAGCTGATCACGCCGCTCCGCGTCAGGAAGGTGCCGAAGAGCGACAGGCAGAAGGCGAGCGAGACGAGCACCACGTTCCAGACCCGGAGCATGTTCTTCTTCTCCTGCACCATGACCGAATGCAGGAACGCGGTTGACGCGAGCCACGGCATCAGGGCAGCGTTCTCGACCGGGTCCCACGCGTAGTAGCCGCCCCAGCCGACCTCTTCGTAGGCCCACTTCGCGCCCAGGAGGATGCCGATCCCGAGCGCCGTCCACGCGAGCAGCGTCCAGCGGCGCGTCGCGACGATCCAGCGCTCGTCGACGCGACCGGAGAGCAGCGCGCCCGCAGCGAACGCGAACGGGATCGTCATGCCGACGTAGCCGAGGTAGAGCAGCGGCGGGTGGATCATCATGTACGGGTTCTGCAGGCTCGGAACCAGGCCGGCGCCGTCGAGCGGCGCGGCCTGACGCTCGAACGGGCTCGAGACGAAGACCAGCAGGAACGCGAAGAAGGTCGCGACGCCGCCGAGC
>JBKPFI010000089.1:0-7721 GCA_046728775.1 Actinomycetota bacterium
CAGGCCTCTCGCGGGCAACGGCTTCAGGCCGAGCGTGATCTATGCACGCCGCTCGTCGGGCGTCGTGACGATCGTGGCCGACTTCGGCACCGATCAGGCCACGCAACGGCAGCAGGGCTCGGGCTTCGTCGCGTCGCCGAAGGGCTACATCCTCACGAGCTCGCACGTGATCACGAACGCCGGAGACGGCGCGCCGCCGAAGCCGGCAGACAGCGTCTACGTCGAGTTCCAGGACCACGACCGGGCTGTGGCGAAGATCGTTGGCTGGGACGTCTTCGACGACGTCGGGCTGATCAAGGTCGACCCTGTGGCGCACAGACTCTCGCCGGTTCCGCTAGGCGACTCGGCCTCCGCCGTCGTCGGCGAGCCCGTGGCCGCGATCGGCAGTCCCTTCGGCAACGAGAACTCCCTCGCCGTCGGCGTCGTCTCGGCGACGCACCGCTCGGTCGCCTCGCTGACCTCGAGCTTCGACCTCGTCGACGCGATCCAGACGGACGCGCCCATCAACCACGGCAACTCGGGCGGGCCGCTCTTCGACGCCCGCGGCCGCGTGATCGGGATCAACGCGCAGATCCGCAGCACGAGTGGCGAGGCCGAGGGCGTCGGCTTCGCGGTGCCAATCAACTCGGCCAGGCGCTCGATGGAGCAGCTGATCGCCAACGGCTCGGTCTCGTACGCATTCGTCGGTGTCGTGACGACCGACCTGACGCCGTCGCTGGCGAAGCGATTCGGCTACGGCGTCTCGCGGGGGGCGGTCGTCACGAGCGTCCAGGACGGCAGCCCTGCCGCGTCGGCAGGCCTCCGCGCCGGCAAGGCAACGGCGAACGCTTTCGGGATCGCGGGCTTCCCGAGGAAGAGCGACGTGATCGTCGCAATCGACGAGCATCCGGTGCGCGGTTCCGAGGATATTGCGCGGATTGTCACGAGCATGAACCCCGGCCAGGTCGCGCACTTCACGGTCGAGCGCGGCGCACGGCGGCTCGACCTCCCGGTCCGCCTGAGCGAGCGCTCCGAGAGCGATTAGCGGCGAGGACGCCAGGATCCGAACCCGTGTCCTTCGACCCCGCGCCTGCGGATCCCTGCTGGTTAGCGGCCCGGCCGCAGCGGGAAGGTGGGCGGCGATGAGCGCCGAGGCCCGCGCTGTGCGTCTGACCATCCCCGCTCGGCCCGAGTACATCACCCTCGGCCGCCTGGCCCTGACGGCGATCGCCGGGCTGCGACCGCTCTCCGACGAGACGCTGCACGACCTCAAGCTCGCGCTCACCGAGGCCTGCACGAACTCCGTCAAGCACGCCTACGACGACGAGGGGCGCGGCAGCGTCGACATCGTCTACGAGCTGCACGCCGACCGGCTCGCGGTCGAGGTCGGAGACGCCGGCGCCGGCTTCGACCCCGGGACGCGAGCGACCGACGCGGACGAGTTCGAGGAGGGCGGGCTCGGCATCGCGATCATTCGCGCCGTCACCGACGAGGTCGAGATCGCCGAGCGCGAAGGCGGCGGCTCGCGACTGCGGTTCGTCAAGCGCCTCGACTCCTAGCTGGACAGCAGCAGGAGGGCCTGACGAGACGACGGCTGTGCCGCCGCGCGACGTTCCGCCAATCCCTGCTGGTAAGCCGCCGACTCCGCGAGCTATCCTCGGCGGCCGCTGATGCTCCAGCTCGTCAACGTCGGACAGAAGTCGCTCGCTGACTACGCGACTATTGCCACACGCGGTCTCATGGAAGAGATCCGCCGCCTGGCCGAGCCCCTCCGAGGGAAGCGGCTCGTGCATCTCTCGGCGACCGCCTTCGGCGGCGGGGTCGCGGAGATCAACTACGCGCTCGTCCCGCTGCTGAAGGACGCGGGGCTCGATGCCGAGTGGCGCATCATTGCCGGCGCGGAGGAGTTCTTCGGGGCGACGAAGACGATCCACAACGCGCTTCAAGGCGATCCGGTCATGCTGACCGAGACGCAGCAGGAGGTCTACCGCCGTTTCCAGGCGCTGAACGCCGAGGAGCTCGTCGACGACTACGACTACGTGCTCGTCCACGACCCGCAGCCGGCCGGCCTGATCGAGTACTTCCCGGACCGCCGGGCCCGCTGGATCTGGCGCTGCCACATCGACCTCTCGCAGCCGAACCGCGAGGTGCTCGACTTCCTGCTGCCGTGGCTGGCGCGCTACGACGCGGCGGTCTTCCACATGCAGGAGTATGTGCCGCACGCGGGCGACATCCCGCCCGCCTACATCTGGCCGCCCGCGATCGACCCGCTGACGCCGAAGAACATGGCGCTATCGGCCGAGGACGCCGCCTACATCGTCGACCAGTTCGGGATCGACGTCGAGCGGCCGCTGCTGACCCAGGTCTCGCGCTTCGACCCCTGGAAGGACCCTCTCGGCGTGATCGACGCCTACCGAATCGTCAAGGCCGAGCATCCGGAGGTGCAGCTCGCGCTCGTCGGCTCGATGGCCCACGACGACCCCGAGGGCTGGGACTACTACAACCGCACGGTCACCTACGCGGCCGGCGATCCGGACGTCTACATCCTCTCGAACCTGAACAACATCGGCGCGATCGAGGTCAATGCCTTCCAGGTGCACTCCGCGGCCGCCATCCAGAAGTCGACCAAGGAGGGCTTCGGACTGACCGTCACCGAGGCGCTCTGGAAGACGCGGCCGACGGTCGCGAGCCGCGTCGGTGGAATTGTCGCCCAGATCCAGGACGGCGAGACCGGCTGGCTCGTCGACCCGTTCTCGCCCGAGCAGTGCGCGCAGGCGTGCCTCGAGATCCTCGCCGACCCGATCGAGGCACGGCAGCGGGCCCTGCGCGGGAAGGAGTTCGTGCGCCGGAACTTCCTCATGCCGCGCCTCTTGCGCGACTGGCTCGTGCTGCTGAACAAGCTCGACGGCAACGACACCGAAGGTGCCGAGGTGACAGTCGCCGTCGCGGCTCCCTAGAGGCGCGACCGTCGAGCCGGGCCAAGGCCGGTAGGGTCCCAAGCGGCATGGCACCTCGGCGGAAGCTGATCGTCGTCTCGAACCGCGGACCCGTCACCTTCTCGCGTTCGGGGGAGGAGCGCATCTCCCGACGCGGCGGCGGTGGGCTCGTCACGGCCTTGCGGAGCCTCGTCTCGCACCACGACGTCACGTGGATCGCGAGCGCGATGACCGATGAGGACCGGGAAGTGTCCGCGGAGGCCGGCGGCGCGGCCTTCGACGAGCGCTCCGGCGACGGCTCGCCCTTCCGGCTACGGCTCGTGAGTCACGACCAAGCGGCCTACGACTGGTTCTACAACGTGGTGGCGAACCCGATGCTCTGGTTCCTGCAGCACTACCTGTGGGAGCTGGCTTACACGCCGTCGATCGACATCGCGCTCCAGAACGCGTGGGACGAGGGCTACACGCGAGTGAACCAGGGCTTCGCGGAGGCCGTGCTCGAGGAGCTCGACGCCGAGCCCGACACGGCGGTCTTCTTCCACGACTACCACCTCTACCTCGCGCCGCGGTTCGTGCGCGAGGAGGCGCCCGACGCGCTGCTGGCCCAGTTCATCCACATCCCGTGGCCACAGACGGACTACTGGCACGTGCTCCCCGACGGGATCCGGCGCGCGATCCACGAGGGTGTCTTGGCGAACGACCTGATCGGGTTCCACACACACCAGTGGCGGCTCAACTTCCTGCGGGCGGCGAGCGACGTGGCCGGGGCCGACTGCGATTTCGAGGAGTGCACGGCTTCACACCACGGGCGGCGCTCGCTCGTGACCGTTCGCCCGATCTCCGTCGACCCGGCCGAGTTCGAAGACCTGGCGGCGAGCCCACCGGTGCTCGAGGCCGAGCGGGCGCTCCTTGAGCGTCGGCCGGAGAAGCTCGTGCTGCGCGTGGACCGCACCGACCCGTCCAAGAACATCGTCCGCGGCTTCCGGGCGTTCGAGCTCTACCTCGAGGCGCATCCCGAGATGCACGTGCGGGTCGCGATGCTCGCGCGGCTGGACCCGTCGCGCCAGGACATTCCCGAGTACTCGGAGTACCTCGGCGCGATCCAGCGCGAAGCGCGCCGCGTCAACGACCGGTTCCAGCAGGGCGGCTGGACGCCGATCGAGCTGATCGTGGAGGACAACTTCGCCGCGTCGGTCGCCGCCTACAAGCAGTTCGATGCACTGTTTGTGAACGCGATCTTCGACGGCATGAACCTCGTCGCCAAGGAGGCGCCGCTCGTGAACGAGCGAGACGGCGTGCTGATCCTCTCCGAGAACGCCGGCGCCCATGAGGAGCTCGGCGAGTGGGCGCTGACGGTCAACCCGTTCGATGTGGCCGGGCAGGCTGCGGCGATCCATCAGGCCTTGACCATGCAGGCCGAGGAGCGGCGCGACCGGCTCGAGGGGATCCGCGGCCACGTCCGCGAGAGCGACGTCGCCGCGTGGATCGACGCGCAGCTGGCCGACCTCGACCGCTGCGCCGCGCGCGTGAGCTAGACGCCGTCCTTCTCGACCACGTAGTAGCCGTTCTGCTGCTTCACGACGCGCTCGACGTCGACCTTCTCGTGGCCGGCCTTGATCAGGAACCAGTCGTCGTGTGAGCGGATCTCGTGGTACTCCGCGAGGGGGACGGTGACCTTCTCGAAGCACGCCTCGTCGCCGCACTCGCAGACCCACTCGGGGTCGGGGCCGGACTGGAACGTCGCTTGCATCTGCTCTACCCGCTCGTTGACCTCGCGGAAGAGCTTCTCGTTCTCCTCGATCCGCTGTTTTCGGTCCATGCCGCCCGGTCCATCCTAACCCCCCGCACTACGATCCCCGCATGGCCCAGCAGGCAAAGGTCTCCGAGCTTCGCCCGGTCAATCCCGCGACGCTCGAGGAGCTCGGCACGGTGCCGGTTTCGCCGCCGGAGGAGGTGGCCGAGGCAGTCGCGGAGGCCCGGCTGACGGCCGCGCGTTGGGCGCAGTCCTCGTTCGCCGAACGGCGCGCGCTGCTGGGTGCGGTGGCGGAGGCGGCGCTCGACCACGCGGAGGGGCTGACGGCCACGGTGACCGCGGAGACGGGCAAGCCGCTCGTCGAGTCGTATGCCGCCGAGCTCTTCGTGGCGGTGGACAACCTACTCTGGGCGGCGGCAAACGCCGCTCCGGTGCTACGGCCGGAACGGCTCTCGTTCCCGCAGCCGCACCTGCGGCACAAGCGCGGCTGGCTCCTCTACGAGCCGCTCGGCGTGATCGCGCTGATCTCGCCGTGGAACTTCCCCGTCGGCATCCCGCTCACGCAGGCGGCGTTCGCGGTGGCGGCGGGAAACGCGGTCGTGGCGAAGCCCTCAGAGCTGACGCCGCTCTCGGGGGCGTGGGTGGAGCGCCTCTTCCGAGAGGTGGGTGCGCCGCACGGGCTCGTGCGTGTCGTGCAGGGCGCCGCGGAGACGGGCGAGTCGCTCGTGCGCGCGCCGGGCGTCGCGAAGGTCGTCTTCACCGGGTCGGCGGCGGTCGGGCGTGAGGTTGCGGCTGCGGCCGGCGAGCGGCTGCGGCCGGTCACGCTCGAGCTGGGCGGGAAGGACCCGATGCTCGTCTTCGAGGACGCGGACCTCGACCGGGCGGTCGCGGGCGCCCTCTGGGGCTCGTTCTCCAACTGCGGCCAGGTCTGCTCCGCCGTGGAACGGATCTACGTGGCCCAGCCGCTGCACGAGGCCTTCGTCGAGGAGCTCGCGCGCCGCGCTCACGCGCTGCGGCTCGGGCGCGGCGACGACCTCCAGACCGAGCTCGGCCCGCTGATCGCGCAGGAGCGGCGGTCCCGCGCCGAGGCGCTGGTCGAGGATGCAGTCGCGCGCGGGGCGGAGCTGCGTAGCGGCGGCCGGCGAGCCGAGACCGGGCTGCCGGGCTGGTTCTACGAGCCGACCGTTCTCAGCGGCGTCGCGGCCGATTCCAGAATGGACGCCGAGGAGATCTTCGGGCCGGTCGTCACGGTCGCCCCGTTTCGCGAGGAGGACGAGGCGGTGCGGCTCGCCAACGGCTCCTCGTTCGGCCTCGGCGCCAGCGTGTGGACGCGCGACCGCGAGCGGTCGAAGCGGCTCGCGTGGCGGTTAGAGGCGGGCTCGGTGTGGACGAACGACGTCGCCTACTCCTACGGCACCGGGCAGGCCGCGTGGGGCGGGACGAAGGAGTCGGGCTACGGCAGGACACACTCCAAGCACGGCCTCTACGAGCTCTCGCGCGTGAAGTTCGCAGACCTCGACCGCGGGCGGGTGCCGGCCGGGTGGTGGTATCCGTACGACGCCAAGCTCGTCGACGGCCTCCACGGCGCTGCCGAGCTCATCTACCGGCGAGGGCTGCCGCGGAAGCTCGCCGCGGCATGGCGCCATCGCCGAGGACTCTTGCGGCTCGGGCGGCGGTACGGTTTCCGGTCATGAGCGAGCTTTCGCACGTGGACGAGGCAGGCGGGGTCCGGATGGTCGACGTCGGCGGCAAGCCGCTCTCGCGGCGCCGGGCCGTGGCGCGTGCCGTGCTGCGCGTGGCTCCCGAGACGGCCGCGCGGCTGGGCGCGCTCCCGAAGGGAGACGCGATCGCGGCCGCGAAGCTCGCCGGGATCATGGCCGCGAAGCGGACCAGCGAGCTGATCCCGCTCTGTCACCCGCTGCCGCTGACGCACGTGGCCGTCGAGATCGAGGTCGGAGAGGAGGTCGAGATCGTCACCTCCGCCGAGACGACCGCGCAGACGGGAGTCGAGATGGAGGCGCTCGTGGCCGCGTCGGTCGCGGCGCTGACGGTCTACGACATGGCGAAGGCGATCGACTCCTCGATGGAGGTCAGCGAGGTGCGGCTCCTGGAGAAGACGAAGTCGTGAGGGCGGCGGTGCTCACGGTCTCGGACGGCGTTGCGGAAGGCACGCGCGAGGACGAGAGCGGCGAGCTGCTCGCGCGCCTGCTCGGGGAGGAGGGCTACGAGGTCGAGCGCAAGGTCGTGCCGGATGACCGCGACGCGATCGCAGAGGCGATTGCCGAGCTCGCGGAGGAGGCGTCCGTCGTGCTCACGACCGGCGGGACCGGGCTCGGGCCGCGCGACGTGACTCCAGAGGCGACGGGCGAGGTGCTCGAGCGGGAGGCCCCCGGGATCGCGGAGGCGCTGCGCGCGGACTCGCTCGCCAAGACGCCGCACGCACTGCTTTCGCGCGGGAGGGCAGGGGTCCGCGGGAGCACGCTGGTCGTGAACCTGCCGGGTTCCCCCGGCGGCTGCCGCGATGGCTTTGAGGTGCTGCGGCCTGCGCTGGCGCACGCGGTCTCGCTGCTCGCGGGCGAGCCGACCGTGCACAGGCAGACATGACCGCGCTCGTATACCCGGCGCGGTTCTACTCGCTGGTCAAGTTCGAGCACACGATCTTCGCGCTGCCGTTCGCGTACGTCGGCGCGTTCCTCGCGGTGGACGGCGTGCCCACGGCGCACGACCTGCTCTGGATCACGGTCGCCATGGTCGGTGCGCGCTCGCTCGCGATGGGCCTGAACCGGCTGATCGACGCGGGCCTGGACGCCCGCAACCCGCGCACCGCGGGACGGGAGCTCCCGGCGGGCCTGCTGTCGCCGGCCGCGGTGGTGGTGTTCTGCCTCGCCTCCCTCGCGGTCTTCCTGGTCGCCGTCTTCCAGCTCGATCCCCTCGTCCATTGGCTGTGGCCGATCCCGGTCGCCGGCTTCGTGATCTACCCGTACCTGAAGCGCTGGACCTGGCTCTGCCACCTCTGGTTGGGCGCGGTCGACGGCCTCGCCCCCGTTGGCGCC
>JBKPFI010000050.1:0-3922 GCA_046728775.1 Actinomycetota bacterium
CGCGCGCGCGTCAACTCACACGTAACTACGCACCCGTACCAGGCCGTGACCGCCATGGACTGCGATCGAAACCGAGCGAACGTCGGTTCTGACGCGCGGGGCCACCACGCCGTGGTGGCAACCCGATCCCCACCTAAGTCCACCGAAATCTCCCGGACCGAGGTTGCGCACCCTACGGGCCCGTCGCATGTCGGGCATGGGCGAACCGGAATCGCCGACCTCGCGCGCGAGGTGGTTGCGCTCACTCTCGCGCATTTGCCGGCGACCTCCCGAGGCCGCCGGGGCTTGCTCACTCCGTGGCTAGCGAGCTCTCTTCGCCGGCATCCAGAAGCTCGAGGTAGCGAGCGGTGAACTCCCGCTCTTCCCCCAGGCGCTCGGCCACGCCGGGCGCCACGAGCGCCCCGCCAGCGATCCTCCCGAGTACGTCGTCGTACCACGCGAGCAGCTCGCGCAGTTGAGGGCGGACGTCGGGCTTCGGGAGCTCTGGCGCCATCCGGCACGGGCAAAATCGAAATTCAGTCCGCTAGGGAGTGCCACGAAGAGTACTGGCCCTGCAAGTCGAACTCTGTTCGCCTAGGCTCATCGCCTCGCGCGTCGAAGCACGTCGGCGGCCTTCGGGCTTTCGGCCGGGGTTCTGGCCGCAGGGCCAGTTCACCCAGTCTACTCCTCTGAGCCGCCGCCCGTTCGATCCCGCTCGGGATCGTTGCGGCGAGCCTTCGTCTCCGCCTTAGGAGAAAGCGCCGGACGGTGCTAGCGTGGAGCGAGGCGGGCCGCACCGCCGACTTGTTGGAGTCTCCTAGCAACGAAGAAGAGGGAGTTTCGTGGTGGGTGATGCGCAGCTGGAGCGGCCTGCAAAGGACGAGGTCGACGATCGGTTCCCCGGGGCAGGCGCGGTGCTCGAGGTCGCCTGCGAGTGTGGACGGAGTGCCTGCGCCGAGGTGATCGCGCTCCCCTGGAGCGTCTACGAGCAGGCGAAACAGGAGCCGCGACGATTTCTGCTTGTCCCTGGCCACGAGCTGCCGGGAATCGGATACGCGCTGAGTCGATATGACAGCTTCGTGGTTGTGGCGAAGGAGTAGCCGGCAGGCGGGCCGGGCTCAGTCGCCGCCTAACTCCTGCTCCGCACACTCTGGCAGTAGAAGAGGAGCTCCGGCCGCTCGTCGTCGGTGAGGGTAAGCAGACCACTGGCCCTCGTCTGCCGGTAGCCAGTCGGCCTCGCATTCAGCACAGCGGGGAATCAGCGCGACGCGCTCGGCGCACACGGGAACAGTCCAAGCGCGACAGAAACGGTTTCCGCCGAGCGCTCGGTCGCCCGACTCTCTTATTCCGACGAAGCCTTCTGGCTCTTGGGGTAGTGGCCATCGCCGGGCCAGGGCGAGAGAATCAGCGTGATCTGCGCGCCGTGCTCACTTCCGACGCTGTGCCGCTCGCCGGGCTCGAACGTGACCAATGTGCCAGACCCCGCCTCGAGAACGTCGCCGCCCGCCTCGATGCGCGTTTCTCCCTCAACGACCGTCAGCCAGGCGCGTTCGCGCACCTGGTGGTCGCCGAGCTCCTGACCGGGTGCCAGGCGAATGACGATCGCCCGGGCCCCGTCGACCGTCTCGAGGACAGCCGGGGAACGGGTCCCCTCCGGTGCCTCGATCTGGGTCAGGTCCCAAGCCTGCACGGCGGCGATCCTATGGCACATGCCTAGCGCCGTCGAGGCGCGGAGGCGGCGAGGGCACCGTGGCGTCTAGACACGTTCGTTTTCGCCAACGCTCGTAGCGGTGACCTGTTCTTTGCGGCAGGGGCTAACTGCGGCAAGGTAGTTCGCGCGCGCTGACGGCACGCGCGCGAACGCCTCGGGGCTCCCCTCGCGCTTCTCGGCCAACGAGCGTCGCCTCGGCAGGATCGCCCGCCGACGAGTCCTCAGCCACCACCCCGCCTGTGTTGGCTACGACGAGAGCGATCAGGATCACTAGCAGTGCGACGAGAGCGCCGGCCCACGCGTAGAGCCAGCCCTTCCGGCTCTACCTCCGGTAGCGCCGCCGGCCCTGGATCAGCGCGTGGTTGAGAATCGTTGCATCGTCGTCCTCGCGCGCGACAACGACGACTTTGTTCCAGACGCCCGGATAGACGACCCTCTCGCTGTACAGCTGAGTCCGGAAGCGTTCTTCGTAGGCGCCGGGAAGTGCGTCGCCGGGGCCGTACATGCGCCGGCCTCCGTCGCTCCCACGGATGACCGCCACCAGCTCGCGTGTCTCCTGGTAGTCGTCAGCCGCGACAAACTCGGCCAGCGGCTGCTGCGGGGCTCCACTGCTCAGGAAGGCGACGACGTACCTTCGGTCGCGCCCCCACTTGTTCGTGCGAGTCGTTTCGCCAAGTGCGATGTGAACGGCGCCTTCGGCGCGTGTCGTGCCGATGAAGACGCGGTAACGGGCGTAGTGCTCGCGCGTCTCCGGCCACTGGTACGACTGCCCCCGCCGCTCCCGCACGAGCCGCCAATCGTTTGGGAGATCGGCCATCCGCCCGCCAGCCGGTCCGGCCGCCTTGATGGGGGCACCATCGCCACCAACGGGCCTGATGATCGGATCGTGGAAGCCTGCCCGCGCGAGCTGAAGCAGAAGTGGACCGAGTTCTCGATCCGGAACGTGCTCCACGGTGAGCGAGAATGGGCACATCACCGCCGCCCCCTACATTCGCCAACGTAATAGAACGTAGTCACGTAAACACACGTTGTCAAGAAGTCTGCTACAGTACCCAGTGCGCGAAGTTCCCACACACGGAAGCCGTCGAGGCTCCGAGATTCCCTCTTCGACTGTCACATTGGGCCTGAGTGCACTGGGAGGACTAAAGAGCGGTTCTCCACCCTGCACCGTGACAGTTAGGAGATCCTATGCATGCCACCGTTAAACGCTACGAGGGTGTCGACCAGAGTCGCACCGACGAGCTGACCAAGAAGCTCGACGAGAGCCTGCTGCCCCGGCTGAGCAAGTTGCCGGGCTTCGAGGGCTACTACCTCATCGAGGCCGGCAACGGCGTGATGAGCTCGATCGACTTCTTCGAGACTTCGGCCCAGGCCGACGAGTCGACTCGCGTCGCAGCCACCTGGGTGCGCGCGGAGAAGCTGGAGACGGCACTTCCGAATCCGCCGAAGGTCACGGACGGAGAGGTGATCGTGCACAAGAAGAACGGATTCGTACGGGCGTAACAGCTTCGCCTCGAGGCCGTTCGATGTAGAAGAGAAGGCCCGCGTCTGCGGGCCTTCTCGCAAAGGATCGCCCCGACCTCACGCGAAAGCTCGTGCGGCGCACTAATGCGGTCCGCAGTTCGACGACCGCCGAGACGCCGATGTTCCGCGCCCCGATCGAGGCAGTCGCTCGCAGAACGGTCTAGGACTTCTTGACTGGCTGAACTTCTGCCTGCCTACGAAGTACTGCCACAACGGGGCATGGCCTGCGCCCCACGAGTCGAGACGGCTACTCGGCGTCCAAGAACGCGACGATGGCCCCTTCGAGCGGTCCCTCGAAAGGGAATGCTCTGCAGGGAAAAAAGCTGCGGAGGCCATGATCCACACCCTTTAGGGCAGCAACGGACTTGTCTGCGTATAGACGCGGTCGACGCGATAGAAGCGGTCGAGACCGACTCGGCGGCCAAGCCGCGCGATCCGATCGTGATCGAGCGCGTCGAGCTGCCGGGCTAGCCCGGCGTCACCGCCGGCCGGGCCCGGCGGGCCTCGCCCTCGTCGCTCACTCGGGGCTCCGCGGAGAGGTTCGGGACCCACTCGAGCCAGCTCGGTAGGTACCAGTTCCACTTGCCGAGCAGCTTCATCGTCGCCGGCAGCAGGACCGCCCGCACGATCGTCGCGTCGATCAGGATCGCCACTGCGAGGCCGAAGCCCATCTGCTTGATGTCGATCTGGCTCAGGCTGGCGAAGATT
>JBKPFI010000439.1:0-2478 GCA_046728775.1 Actinomycetota bacterium
GTCTTAAGGCGCTCGCTTGCGACGCTTGCGACGCCGACCAGAGAGGGCGTGCCGGCTTTGCCGGTGCGCCCGTCTTAAGGCGCTCGCTTGCGACGCCGACCAGAGAGGGCGTGCCGGCTTTGCCGGTGCCCGGCTAGGGCCGAGAAAAGACCGTCTCGCGGCTGGACCGCACGTAGACGATCTGGCCCCGCTCGAGCTCGAGCTGCTCGGCCTCCTCCTGCGTCAGCTGCACCAGGAGGTGCTGGCCGTCCTCGCGCACGAGCTCGACGCGCACTTCGAAGCCGAGGTGCACGACGCGCTCGACCATCGCCTCCGCCGAGCCGTCCTCCGGCTCCAGCAGCAGGTCGACGTCGTGCGGCCGCACGAAGGTGTCGCCGAGCCGGTTCACGGGGCCGATGAAGCTCATCACGAACTCGTTCGCCGGGCTCTCGTAGAGCTCGCGCGGCGAGCCGACCTGCTCCACGCGCCCGTCGTTGAGCACGACGATCTGGCCGGCGACCTCCATCGCCTCCTCCTGGTCGTGCGTGACGATGATCGTCGTCACGTGCACCTCGTCGTGCAGGCGCCGCAGCCAGGCCCGCAGCTCCTTGCGCACACGTGCGTCGAGCGCGCCGAACGGCTCGTCGAGAAGCAGGACGCTCGGCTCCACCGCGAGCGCGCGCGCCAGGGCCATGCGCTGCCGCTGACCGCCCGACAGCTGCGCGGGGTAGCGCTCCGCGAGCCCCTCGAGCTGAACCAGTTCCAGCAGCTCGTGCACACGCTGTCCGATCTCGGCCCGCGGCCGCTTGCGGATCTTCAGCCCGAAGGCGACGTTGTCCCAGACCGTCATGTGCTTGAAGGCGGCGTAGTGCTGGAAGACCATCCCGACGCCGCGCGTGCGGGCCGGCCGGTCGGTCACGTCCTCCTCGCCGATCAGCACGCGCCCGCACTCGGGCTGCTCGAGGCCCGCGATGACACGCAGGAGCGTCGACTTGCCGCTGCCGCTCGGACCGAGTAGCGCCGTGAGCGACCCCTCCGGGATCGCGACGGAGACGTCCTGCAGCGCAGCGAAGTCGCCGAAGCGCTTCGTCACTTCCACCACGGCGATGCCCATCAGTGCTCCTTTCGGTGATGACACCGCGGCTCTCGGTCGCCAGCACCAAGCCAGAGAGCGCACTCGTCTGCGGCGCAGGCTGAACGCCTGCGCAAGGACGAGGGGGCGCTTCGGCGCCGCGTGATAACGGGCGAGAGACCGGATTTCATTGCCGGAAGGAGCACCTAGGCCTCCTCTTTCGGATGCAGGACGCGCAGCCCGACCACGACGGCGATCGCGATCAGCGCGAGCACGACTGAGGCGGCGTACGCGCCCGCCACGTTGAACGACTCGAACTGGTCCGAGACGTAGAGCGGCAGCGTTTCCGTCTTCCCCTGGATCTTCCCGGAGACGACGCTCACGGCCCCGAACTCGCCGATCACCCGGGCCGTCGTGAGCACGACGCCGTAGACGATCGCCCAGCGGATCGCGGGCAGGGTGATCCGGCGGAACACCTGGAACGGCCGCGCCCCCAGCGTCTCGGCGGCCTGCTCCTGCTCGGTGCCGATTTCGCGGAGCACCGGGACGACCTCGCGCACGACGAACGGCAGCGAGACGAACATCGTCGCCAGCACCATGCCGGGGATCGCGAACAGGATCTTCAGGCCGTGCTCCGCGAGGCCGCCGAGCCAGCCGCCGCGCCCGTAGAGCAGAAACAGGGCGAGGCCGACGACGACCGGCGACAGGGCGAGCGGCAGGTCGACGATCGCGTTCACGAGACCGCGTCCGACGAAGCGGGTGCGCACGAGGGCGAGCGCGAGGATCACGCCGAAGACGGTGTTCGCGGGCACGACGATCGCGACCATCAGCAGCGTCAGCTCGAGCGCGTGGACCGCCTGGTGATTCGAGACCGAGTCCCACGCGGTCCCGAAGCCGTGCTCGAACGCACGGTAGAAGACGAAGCCGACCGGCACGAGCAAGATGAACGCCAGGTAGCCGAGGGTTGCGAATCGGAGCACGTACCTAGACACGGTCGTAACGCGTCCTCCAGCGCCTCAAGCCGCCGATCAGCAGCAGCACCCCGAGCGAGAT
The DNA here is from genome assembly GCA_046728775.1 of Actinomycetota bacterium. Lineage (GTDB taxonomy): Bacteria > Actinomycetota > Thermoleophilia > Gaiellales > Gaiellaceae > AC-32. The sequence goes on from JBKPFI010000439.1 coordinate 2,105, forward strand.
CACGAGCAGCACGACCGAGACGGCGGCGGCGCCGAGCTCGTTGCCCGACTGCAGCTGGCCGAAGATGTAGACGGACGACACCTCCGTCTTGAACGGGATGTTCCCGGAGATCAGGACGACCGCGCCGAACTCGCCCACGGCGCGCGCGAACGCGAGCGCGACGCCCGAGAGGATCGCCGGCAGCAGGTTCGGGAAGACGACTCGGCGAAAGACGGCGAGCGGCCCGGCCCCGAGCGAAGCGGCCGCGTCCTCCATGTCGGTGTCGAGCTCGAGCAGCACCAGTTGCACCGCACGGACGACGAACGGCAGCGAGACGAACATCGTCGCCAGCACCATGCCGGGGATCGCGAACAGGATCTTCAGGCCGTGCTCCG
>JBKPFI010000016.1:0-8565 GCA_046728775.1 Actinomycetota bacterium
CCGGAAGTCGGCTCGATCAGGTCGCCGATGATTCGCAGCAGCGTCGACTTGCCGCAGCCGGAGGGGCCGATCAGCGAGATGAACTCGCGCGGCCGCACCTCGAGGTCGATCCCGGTCAGCGCGGTCACGCCGGCCTTGAACTGCTTCGAGACGTTGCGGATCGCGACAGCCGCCTGGTTACTCATGCCACGTGCTCCGGTGCTCGCTTGAGGATGAGCCGCTCCGCGAGGACGATCACGCCGAAGAAGAGCAGGCCGAGCGCGGCGCAGACGATGTTCGTCGCCCAGAGTCGCTCGGGCCCGGTCGAGTAGTACTGGTTGTAGTTGACGATCGCGCCGCCGAGCCCGTTCTGGATCGAGGCCGGCGTCTCGCCGATGATCGCGCCGATCACGCAGGCGGTCGCGGAGATCTTCAGCGCGGAGAAGACGAACGGCAGCGAGGCCGGGAGGCGCAGCTTCCAGAGGACGGAGCGGCGATCGGCCGCGTACGAGCGCATCAGCTCGAGCGAGCGCGGGTCGGGCGAGAGCAGACCGCGCAACGTGTTCATCGCGACCGGGAAGAAGGTCAGGTAGGCGGCGATTACCGACACCGAGACCCAGGGCTGGACGCCCTTCGTCCCGAGCCCGAGGACGACCATCGGCGCGATGGCGAGGATCGGCACCGTCTGCGAGACGACGATGTAGGGCAGCAGGCCGCGCCGCAGGATGCGCGAGTGCGCGAGCAGGACGGCCAGCGCGAAGCCGATCACGCCGCCGAGCACGAAGCCAAGCAGGGCCTCCTTGGCGGTGAAGAGCGCCCAGTGCCACTCGAGCTGGATCAACAGCGGGCCGCCCGGCTGCAGCGGCTGCGTGAGCGCGTGCAGCATGTCGTGGATGTGCGGCATGTTCGTGGCGTCCACGCGGAACGGCCACGTGATCCCGGCCTGCTCGCCGACGAAGCGGTAGCCCTCCCAGAGCCCCCAGAAGACGAGGATTCCGGCGACGACGAGCGCGACCCGCTGTGCGCCGCGCGCCGCCTCGGCCCTCGCTCCCCTCGGCTGTTCGACGGCGATCGAGGCCATCGCCGGATGCTTACCACACTCGGGTGCAGGCGGTTAGAGTCGCGCCGTGCCGCTGGATCCGTCGAGAACCGTCGCGGAGCTGAAGGAGCTGCGGGAGCTGACGGGCGACGAGAACGGCGCGCAGCGGGTCGCCTGGACCGACACCTGGGAGCGGGCGCGCGACTGGCTGCGCGAGAAGCTCGCGGGGCTTCCGCTCGAGGAAGAGATCGATCCCGCCGGCAACCAGTGGTGGACGCTGCGCGGTGAGTCGGAGCGGGCAGTGCTGATCGGCGGGCACATCGACTCGGTGCCGAACGGCGGCTGGCTGGACGGCGCGCTGAACGTTGTCGCCGGTGTAGAGGTCGTGCGCCGGCTCGCCGAGGGGGAGCCCGCGACGAGGGTGCGGCTCGTCAACTGGGCCGACGAGGAGGGGGCGCGCTTCGGCCGCTCGCTGTTCGGCTCGTCGGCCGCGGCCGGGTCGATGGCCGACCAGGACGAGCTACGCGAGCGGCGCGATGCCGACGGCGTGGCGCTGCCCGACGCTCTGCACGAGCACGGCGTTGAGCTCGACCGTGCGCTGGAGGCTCGTTCGCAGCTGGAGGACGCGGCCGCCTATCTCGAGCTACACATCGAGCAGGGGCCGGTCCTCGAGTCGCTCGGCCTGCCTCTGGGGGTCGTGCTGGGAACGTTCGGCGTCGAGCGGCACCAGGTCACGTTTCGCGGGCAGGCGGCGCACGCCGGGTCGACGCCGATGGACGCGCGGCGGGACGCGCTGGCGGGTGCGGCGAAGCTCGAGCTCGAGATCCGGGAGATCGCGCGGCGGGTCGGCGACGGGGCGGTCTGCACGATGGGCGGCGTGGTCACCCGCCCGGGGATCGTCACCTCGGTGGTCGAGACCGCCGAGTGCCTCTTGGATCAGCGGCACCTGGATGCCTCGAAGCTCGCCGAGATGCTCAGCAACGCCGAGGCGGCCTCGCGGCGGTTCGCCGAGGAGGAACGGGTCGAGGTGGACTGGGAGCGGATCTGGAACATCGAGCCGATCCTGTTCGACGAGGCGCTGGTCGAGCTGGCGGACGAGGCGGTCCAGGAGGTCGCGGGCCGTTCGCACCGGCTGCCCAGCGGGCCGCTGCACGATGCCGCGGAGGTGTCGCGCGCAGGCGTGCCAACGGTGATGCTCTTCGTCCAGAGCCTCCGCGGCCTCTCGCACACGAAGCTCGAGGACACGAAGGAGGAGCACCTCGAGCTCGCGGTGCAAGCGCTCGACCGCCTGGCCGACAAGGCGATCGCCCGCGTCGCCGGAGAGTCCAAGTAACAGTCTGTTACTAGCGACTCACGCTTCGAACCCGTGGCAGTTCCGAGGGTTCGAACCTCCAAGTGACAGTCTGTTACTTGAAGAAGCGACCCGGCACGGCGCTAGAAGAAGCGGACGAGCGCGACGCCGGCGCCGAGCAGGACGACGCCTGCAACTCGGCCGGCGCTCAGGCCGTGCTCGGGGTAGAGGACGCCGAAGTGGTCGAGCACCACCGAGCAGAGCAGCTGCCCGAAGATCACGGCCGCGAACAGGTTCAGCGCGCCCAGCCTCGGTGCTGCGGCGACGGTCGAGGCCACGTAGCCCGCGCCGACCGCTCCGCCGATCCACCCCCACCAGGGGACCTGCCCGAGCCGGCCGGTCGCGACTACGCCACGCGTGGCGACCAAAGCGAGCACGAACAGCACGACAGTCCCGACCGCGAACGAGATCATCGACGCCCGAACCGGCCCGCCGACGAAGTCCGCGAGCCGCGCATTGATCCCGGCCTGGAACGGCAGCGCGCTGCCTGCAGCGACCGCGAGCACGAGGAACGCGAAGGCCATCGCAGCCGGATTTCGGGGCGGTATGCTCAATCCCCTGCCAGCGACCGGGGAGGAGCGAGCGATGCTGAGCTTCGGGGTGACCGCGCTGCCGGACCCGCCGTACAGCCGGCTGGTCGAGGTCCTGCAGAACGGGGAGCGGAACGGCTTCGAGTACGGCTGGACGTACGACTCGCACATCCTCTGGCAGGAGAGCTACGCCTTGCTCGCGATCGCGGCGACGCAGACCGAGCGGATCAAGCTCGGCCATTGCGTCACGAACCCCGGGATCCGGGACCCGACGATCACCGCGAGCTGGTACGCGACGATGCAGGACGTCTCGAACGGCCGCATGGTGATGGGCATCGGCCGCGGCGACTCGTCGCGCCGCGTCGTCGGCCTCAAGCCGGTCAAGGTCGACGAGTTCGAGCGCCGTCTCGTGATGATCAAGGACCTGATGAACGGCCGGAAGGTCGAGTGGAACGGCAAGGAGCTCGAGCTCGCCTGGGTGCGCAAGGACCTCCCCGAGATTCCGATGTACGTCGCCGGCTACGGGCCGCGCGCGCTCGGCGTCGCCGGGCGCGTCGGCGACGGCGTGATCATCCAGCTCGCCGACCCGCAGATCATCCAGTGGATCATGGAGACGGCCCGGAGGGCCGCCGAGGACGCGGGCCGGGACCCGGCCGCCCTGAAGTGCATCGTCTGCGCCCCGAGCCACGTCTCGGACGACCTCGCCGAGGCGCGCGAGCAGGTGCGCTGGTTCCCGGCGATGGTCTCGAACCACGTCATGGACTTGATCGAGCGCTACGGCGAGGACTCCAAGGAGATCCCGCACGCGCTGACCGACTACGTCAAGGCGCGGAAGTTCTACGACTACAAGGAGCACAGCCGCGTCGGGGCCAGGCACGGCGAGTTCGTCACCGACGAGATCTGCGACCGATTCTGCGTCCTCGGCACGCCGCAGCAGATCACGGACAAGCTGCGAGAGCTCGAGTCGATCGGCGTCGACCAATTCGACATCTACCTGATGACGGAGCGTGCGGACGAGACGCTGGCCGCCTACGGCAGCGACGTCATCCCGCAGTTCACGAGCGTCACCGCCTAAGGCGCCGACTCGGCGGCGCCGACCAAGAGGCTCTGCCGGCGTGGCCGGCTCAATGCGGCAGGCGGCTCATCGGCACGAACACGACCTTGCCAGGCCCGCTCGGCCCGATCCGCTCGACGGCGTAGGCGAGCCCCGCCGGCTCGAGCTGCACGGCGGCCAGCTGTGGAGGCGTAGTCACCAGCACGCGGTCGCGTCCGTTCGAGAGGCGCAGGACGTGCACCACCCGGGCGTAGCCGCCGCTCGCACGAGGCGCGGCGTACGCCGCCAGGCCCGAGCTGACGTCGAGGGAGCGCGCGCCGTGGGCTACCCGCCACGTGTGCAGCCGGCGACCCGAATGCGCGTTGTAGACCTCGAGCGTGCCGGCCGTCGTCAGCACGGCGAGGTAGTCGCCTCGGACGACCACCTCCTCTGGGGTCGCCGGCTCCACCGCGCGCAGAAGCCTCCCACGCGTCGAGTAGAGGCCGACGGTGTTGTCCCGACGAAGCACCGCGACCTGGTTGCCGTCGGTCGACTGGGCCTCTAGTGCCGCCGCCCCGGTCGCGAGCGTGCGCAGAGCGCTCCCAATCGCCTTCAGCCGCACCGAGGCGACCTTCCCGCCCGAGTCAGTCGACCACCGGTCGACCGCGAGGAAGCTCCCGGCACCGACCAGGCCGCCGATCCAGCTCCCCGTCAGGGCCCCGCCTGTGTCTCCCGTCCGGACGGCCGCTGCGATCCGGCGCTCCTTCGGCCTCGGCAATGCGGCCGTGTAGAGGTGGTCGTCGCTCTCGGTGTTGCCGCCCTGGTTCACGATCCAGCCGACGCGCTTGTCGGCGATCGCGAGCTCCCGGACGCCGGCTCCGGTGCTGGTGGTGTCGGCTCGACAGGTCTTGCTTCCACTCACCCTGGTCGTGACACCGTTGGCGACGTTCCAGACGTAGACCGCGTTGCACTTCGCGCCGTACGAGCCGACGTCGTAGGCGATGCGGGGGCCGTCCATCGCGAGTGCCTCGATCTCTCCCGCCGTCGTCCGTTGGAGCACTCGCTTGCCTGGGGCCGCCGAGCCGTCGAGCGCGACGAGCAGGAGACCGGCCAGCGCGAGCACGGCGCCCGCTGCAGCTCTGGCCGGTGAGGAACGAATACCCACGAGCTAGTTCTAGCGGCGGCTCGTGAGCGATCTGTTAGCTGCACCGCCCGTGTTAGCCTCAGCGGCGGTGACCGGACACCGGCGCCCAGCCTCCCTAGCGGCGACCTTGGTCGCGCTGCTCGCCGCGCTCGCGGCCGGCTGCGGCTCGAGCGAGAAGAGCGCCTCCAGCACCGGTACCGCCGCGGCGACGAGCTGCGCGACCGCCGACCTCAACCTCGTCACGCCCGGCGAGCTCACGGTCGGCACGGACAACCCGGCCTACCCGCCCTGGTTCGGCGGCACGCCGAAGGCGCCGTGGAAGGTCAGCGACCCGCGGAGCGGCGAGGGCTACGAAAGCGCGGTCGCCTACGCCGTCGCCAAGCAGCTCGGCTTCTCGCGCAACGAGGTGGCGTGGAAGCACGTGCCCTTCAACACCTCGTTCGCGCCGGGCACGAAGACGTTCGATTTCGACATCAACCAGATCTCGTACACGCCGCAGCGGGCGAAGGTCGTCAGCTTCAGCGACTCGTACTACGACGTCAACCAGTCGGTTGTGGTGAACAAGGGCACGCCGATCGCCTCCGTCAGCTCGGTCGCCGGGCTGAAGCCGTACGAGCTGGGCGCGCAGCTCGGGACGACGAGCTATCAGTTCATCAACGACACGATCAAGCCGTCGAAAAAGCCGTCCGTCTTCCCGACGAACGCGGGAGCCGTGCAGGCGCTGAAGAACAAGCAGATCGACGGGCTCGTGCTCGATCTGCCGACCGCGTTCTACGTCACCGCCGTGCAGGTACCGAACTCGAAGGTCCTCGGCCAGTTCCTGACGCAGCCCGGCGGGGAGCACTTCGGCATGGTCTTCCAGAAGGGCAACTCGCTCGTCACGTGCGTGAACAAGGCACTCGCGAAGCTCCGTAGCAACGGGACGCTGAAGCGGCTCCAGCAGCAGTGGCTAGCGAAGGCGACCGGCGCGCCGATCCTGAAGTAGCGGCGCGGCGCTCGCGGCTGCTCGAAGGGCTGCGCCTAGAGGGCGAGGGGGCGCGTGGGGTCGTTATCGCGGTCGTCAGCACCGCGGTCTTCTTCACGGTCGTCATCGTCGCGATCACGCAGTCCGCGGGGTGGCCGGAGGTCCGGCGCACGTTCTTCGACTGGGGCGACATCTCGAGCTCGTTCCCCGAGATCGCGCGCGCCTTCGTCCTGAACGTGAAGATCTTCCTCGTCTGCGAGGTCTGCATCCTCGTCCTCGCGCTCGTGATCGCGGTGCTGCGCAGCCTGCCCGGGCCGGTCTTCTTCCCGCTGCGTGTGCTCGCGATCGTCTACGCCGACCTCGCCCGCGGGGTGCCGACGATCCTCGTGATCGCGCTCCTCGGCTTCGGCGCGCCGGCGCTCGAGCTCACAGGCGTGCCTCGCTCGCGCGTCTTCTGGGCGGGCCTGGGGCTCGTCCTCGTCTACAGCGGCTACGTCGCCGAGGTCTACCGTGCGGGGATCGAGTCCGTGCACCCGAGCCAGGAGGCCGCCGCGCGCTCGCTCGGGCTCTCGCGCTTCCAGGCACTGCGGCGCGTGATCCTGCCGCAGGCGATCCGCCGCGTGATCCCGCCGCTCCTGAACGACTTCATCGGGCTCCAGAAGGACACCGCCCTCGTAGGGACGCTCGGCGTGGTCGAGGCGTTCAACCAGGCCCAGATCGACACGAACGCGACCTTCACCTACGGCTCGTACCTGGCCGCAGCCGCGCTCTTCGTCGCGCTCACGATCCCGCTCGCGCGCCTGACCGACTGGCTGATCGCGCGCGACCGCCGCCGCCGCCAAGCGGCGGGTGGGTTCGCATGAGCACGCTACGCGTCCGGCTTGGCTGGAGATCTCGAGCTGGTCATTCTCGCTCTGCTCAACGAACCGCTCGCCCCGTCCCCCGATGACCGCGCTTCGCTTGGAGAACGTCCACAAGTCGTTCGGCGCCAACGAGGTGCTGCGCGGCATCGACCTCGAGCTCGAGAACCACGAGGTCGTCTGCCTGATCGGCGCCTCGGGCTCGGGCAAGTCGACGCTGCTTCGCTGCGTGAACCTGCTCGAGCAGCTCGACGCCGGCCGCATCTTCCTGGCGGGTGAGGAGATCACGCGCCGCGGCGTGGACGTCAACGCCGTGCGTCGGCGGATCGGGATCGTCTTCCAGGCGTTCAACCTCTTCCCGCACATGACGGTGCTGCGGAACGTGACGCTCGGGCCCCGCGACGTGCTCAAGCTGCCGCGTGCGGAGGCCGAGGCGCGGGCGCTCGAGCTGCTCGGGCGCTTCGGCCTCGCCGACCGGCGCGACGAGTACCCGGATCGCCTGTCCGGCGGCCAGCAGCAGCGCGTCGCGATCGTGCGCGCGCTCGCAATGCGGCCGGAGCTGATGCTGCTGGACGAGGTCACGAGCGCGCTCGACCCGGAGCTGGTCGCCGAGGTCCTGAACGTGATCCGCGAGCTCGCCCAGGGCGGCATGACGATGCTGATCGCGACCCACGAGATGAGCTTCGCCCGAGACATCGCGAGCCGCGTTTGCTTCCTCGACCGGGGCCAGATCCTCGAGGAGGGCCCGCCGCAGGAGATCTTCGCCGGCCCCAAGGAGCCGCGCACCAGGCAGTTCCTGGAGCGGATCATCGCCGCGGGCCGGCTCTCGTAGCTCGTACTCCGTTGTAAAAGCCCTGTAAGGCCGGCGGGGCACAGCGCCTGTTCTGCCTGCAAACGGGAACCTTTTCAGCGGGAGACTAGAACAGGAGGACTAATCACATGAGACGCCATGGACTTCTACTCGTCGTCGCGCTGCTGGCTCTGGCCGGCTACGCGGGTGCACAGGCCGCGACGTCGGCCCAGAAGACGGTGATCTGCCACGCGACGAGCAGCACCAAGAAGCCGTACAAGAAGATCATCACGTCGAATCGCGCGATCATCAAGGCGCACACGGTCGGCCACCACGGCGACATCATCAATCCGGTGGGCGGCACCTGTCCGTCGCAGCCGCTCAGCTGGTCGCGCGGCGGCCGACCGATCAGCGCGAAGCTGACTCCGGTCTCGCCGAACATGCTCGGCAGCGGCACGTTCGTCGCGCGCTCGAACATCGGCCAGGGCCGCATCTGCTGGAAGCTGACCGTCACCGGCCTGGTCGACGTGACGGCCGCTCACATCCACTACGGAACCGGCCCGAACGCGACCCAGATCGCGGTTCCGCTCGCGCTCCCGACGCCCTTCACGGGCACCGCGACGGGCTGCTCGGACGCCGCGCGCTCGCTCGTGAAGCAGATCCTGGTCAAGCCGGGGAACTTCTACGTCAACGTGCACACGACCACGTATCCGTCGGGCGCGATCTCCGGAACGCTGAAGAAGGGCGCCAAGCACTAGCCATCCAGGGGAGGAGAGATGCGGCGAGGGCCCGCGCCCCCCGGCCGCCCCCGCTGCGCGGGCCAAAGCTTCGACGCGGCCGCGAGCAGGGGGGGTGTCGAGGGGGGGCGGCCGCCC
>JBKPFI010000287.1:0-3460 GCA_046728775.1 Actinomycetota bacterium
AAGAAGAACTGGTCGGTGTCGAACTTCCAGCGGCCCGGGTTCTTGAGCGAGTCGCCCGACTGGATGCAGAGCAGCGCCTCGTGTGCGCGCGCGTCCTCGTGGCGCAGGTAGTGGACGTCGCCGGTGGCGACCAGCGGCAGGCCCGCCTCGCCGGCGAGCTTCACGAGCGCGGGGTTGATCCGCTGCTGGATGTCGAGCCCCGCGTTCTGCAGCTCCACGTAGGTCGAGTCGCGGCCGAAGACCTGGGCCAGGCGGTCGAGGTCGGCTCGCGCGTCGCCGGGACGGTTCTCCTCGAGCGCCTTGCAGACACGGCCCGAGAGGCAGCCGGACAGGGCGACCAGCCCCTGCGAGTGCCGCTCGAGCAGCTCCCAGTCGACGCGCGGTTTGTAGTAGTAGCCCTCGAGGTAGCCGGCCGAGGCGAGCTTGATCAGGTTCCCGTAGCCGGTGTGGTCTTCGGCCAGCAAGGTCAGATGCGCGTAGCCCTTGCGCTGGGCGCGGCGGTCGTCCGCGACGTAGACCTCGCAGCCGATCAGCGGCTTGACGCCGTGCTTCTTCGCCTCGCGGTAGAGCTCGACCGCGCCGGCCAGCGAGCCGTGATCGGTGAGCGCGACGGCGGGCATCTCGAGCTCGGCGGCGCGCTCCGCCAGCGCGGGGATCCGGCAGGCCCCGTCGAGGATCGAGTACTCGGAGTGGACGTGCAGGTGAACGAAGCCGGCCTCAGCCACGGGAGGACGAGTGTAGTCCGCGTTCCGGCTAGCTCGATTCGAGCCGCGCGCCCGTTTCCGGGTCGAAGAGATGGGCCTCGCCCGGGCGCACGCGGAGCGCGATCCGCTCGCCCTGATCGGGCGCTCGCCGCGCCTCCGTTCGCGCCACCAGCCGCGTCGGTCCCTGCTCGCCGACGCGCGCCTCGCAGAAGACGTAGGCGTCCGCGCCGAACTCCTCGACGACCTCCACGCGCGCCGGGACGCCCTCGCTCCCGAGCTCCAGGGCTTCCGGCCGCAGCCCGAGCACGACTCCCGGCCGCCCGTTCTTCCGCACCGCCGTCGCGAGCCGCTCGCCGAGTTCCACCGGCTCCTCGCCGAACGAGAGAGCGCCGTTCTCGCCGAGCGGCAGCTCGCAGAGGTTCATCGCCGGCGAGCCGATGAAGCCGGCCACGAAGCGGTTCTCGGGCTTGTCGTAGAGCTCCCGCGGCGTGCCCACCTGCTGGAGCTTGCCGTAGTCGAGCACCGCGACGCGGTGGCCGAGGGTCATCGCCTCCGCCTGGTCGTGCGTGACGTAGACGGTCGTGATGCCGAGGTCGTGCTGCAGCGCCGCCACGTCGGCCCGCATCTGCACGCGCAGCTTGGCGTCGAGGTTCGAGAGGGGCTCGTCCATCAGGAAGACGCTCGGCAGCCGGATGATCGCCCGGCCCATCGCCACCCGCTGGCGCTCGCCGCCCGAGAGCTGCGAGGGCTTGCGCTCGAGGAGCTGCTCGAGCCCGAGCTTCCGCGCCACCTCGGCCGCCTTCTGCTCCCGCTCGGCCTTCTTGACCCCGGCCATCTTGAGCGGGAAGGCGATGTTCTGCGAGACGGTGAGGTACGGGTAGAGCGCGTAGTTCTGGAAGACCATCGCGATGTCGCGCTTCTTCGGCGGCAGGTCGGTGACGTCGCGGTCGCCGATCAGCACGGCGCCCGCGTCGACCTCCTCCAGGCCGGCGAGCATGCGCAGCGCGGTCGTCTTGCCGGAGCCCGAAGGCCCGACCAGCACCATCAGCTCGCCGTCGGCGATCTCGAGGTCGAGCGCGTCCACGGCCGGCACCTCGCCGCCGGGGTAGAGCTTCGTCGCCTGGTAGTAGCGGACCTCAGCCATCGCTTCCTCCCCGCTCCGCCGCGACCGCAGCCTCGAGCTCGGCCCGCACGCGGCGCTGCGCCTCGGCCGAGGCGCCGAGCGCGTCGAGGCCGAGCAGGGCCGCGCCGACGATCGGGGGCGAGCTCGTCGCGCTGACCGAGACCTTGGGCGCGAGCCTCCGCAGCTCGTCCTCGACCGCGGCACCCAGCCGGCCGTCGCCGGACTGGATCAACCCCCCGCCGAGCAGCACCTCGGTGGGCTCGTCGGCGAGGTCGAGCCGCTCCAGCGCCACCCGCGCCATGGCGACGATCTCGGAAGAGAGCCGCTCGAGGATCCCTGCCGCGACGGCGTCGTGCTGGGCCTCCGCGAACACCACCGGCGGCAGCTCGACGAGCCGCCGCGCCGGGATGCGGCCCCGGTGGATCGCCTCCGCCAGCTCGTCGGGCGTCTCGAGCCCGAAGTGCGCCGGCACCGCCTGCTCGAGCGACGTCTTCGGGCCACGACCGTCCTCGCTCCGCGCGGCCGCGAAGAGCGCGGCGTAGCCCACATCCGCGCCGCCGCCCCAGTCGCCCGTGATCTGCCCGAGCGCCGGAAAGCGCGCATGGCGTCCGTCGGCCGAGACGCCGACGCAGTTGATCCCCGAACCGCAGACGACGGCCACGCCCCAGCCGCGCTCCGTCCCGGCGCGCAGAACGGCGAAGGTGTCGTTGTCGACGACCGTGCGGGTCGCCCAGCGCCTGGCCTCGATCGCCTCGCGCAGCTCCTGCTCCTCGCTCGGGAAGTCGACCCCGGACATGTTCAGCTGCGCAACCTCCGCCACGCCAGAGGTTCCGCCCGCTTTCGCGAACAGCCGGTCGAGCACGTCCAGCGCCCGCTCCAGGCCGAGGTTCTGCGGCGAGCTCTCCGCCCCGCGCACGAGCTCGAGCAGCTCGCCGTCTCGCCCGACGAGGGCCAGGTGCGTCTTCGACGCACCTCCGTCGACGGCGATCACGCCCGCGTCGGTCACACGCGTGCCTCCTGCGGCTCGAGGAGCGGCTCGAGCAGCTCCTCGACCAGGTTGTGCTGGCCGATCAACGGGTGCGTGAGCAGCGCCTTGCGCGCGAGGTCGAGGTCCTGGCTCGCGCCGGCCAGCGCCGCCAGTCGCTCGTAGGCGGCGACGTGCTGGACGAGCCCGAGCAGCTCGGGCGCCAGCGGGGGCTGCGGGAGCGGGTCGATCCGGTCGCGCCCGACGCGGGCCGGCACCTCGACCACGTCGTCGTCGGCGAGCCCGGCGAGCGTGCCCTCGTTGCGGACGTCGACCTCGTGCACGGCGCCGTCCCCCGTCGCGAGCGAGCGGACAAGCCCGACCGCGGCCTCGCTGTAGAACGCGCCCCCGCGCTGCTCGAGCAGGGCCGGCTTCTCCGCGAGCTCCGGATCGCGGTAGAGCTCGAGCAGCTGCCGCTCGATCTCCATCACCTGAGCGGCCCGCGGCGTCTCCCCCAGCTGCTCCGCAAGCACGCGGTCGTGCGCGTAGAAGTAGCGCAGGTAGTAGGACGGGATCGCGCCGAGCTCGTCGAGCAGGCGCCGAGGCAGCTCGAGCTCCGCGGCCAGCTCGTCGCCGTGCTCATCGACCAGCTCCGGCAGGACGTCGCGC
>JBKPFI010000197.1:0-7951 GCA_046728775.1 Actinomycetota bacterium
AATCGCCGCGTACGACGGAGCGCGGCCAACACCTACAAGCACGGGCACGCGGAATGTCACGACGCTGGTGGCGCTTCGCGTGCCCGGTTTTTCGTGTTTCGGCTCACGTAACGCAGCTTGCACCGGTGCGGACCGCGCCACGGAATGAGTTAGCTCGCACCGGTGCCGCTTGCGGACGGCGGCTCGAGCGGCACGTCGCCACGCAGCACGATCTGCGTGCGCTCGGCGACGGGAACGACCTTCTTCCCACGCCCGTCGGCGCGCCAGAGCACCACCCGCTCGAGCAGACCATGCAGGAGCCGCCGCTTCTCCTGCACCGCCAGGCTCGGCCAGGCCTGCAAGAGGTCACCGTCACCGAGCTCGCTGGCGAGCGCACTCTGGGATCGGAGCTCGGCCAGTCGCTGTCGGGTCTGGTCGAGCTCGCGCTGGCGCACCTCGACCCCCTCCAGGAACCTCTGCTCGCCGAGCAGGGAGAGCAGCTTCGGGTTAGAGATGAAGAGGTCGAGCTCGTGCTCGGCCTCGGCGACCGCTTGCGCCGCCTGCTCGAGCTCCTGCGAGGCGGCAACCGCGCTCGCGATCGGCCCTCCCTCGGCCTGCAGCGCCGCCAGCACCTGTTCCTCCACGTAGCGATCGACGTAGGAGGCGCGGATCGTCGCCCGGGCGGGGCAGAGCCCCTTGGCGTAGCGGCCGATGCAGTAGTAGACGGCGTAGCGCTCGCCGGTTTTCTTGCTCTTGTTGCCGGCGATCTTGAGCGTGTGCCCGCAGCCGGCGCAGCGGAGCAGCCCGCCCAAAAGCGCCTGACCCGCGACCGAGCCGTCCTGCGGCTTCAGCAGGGTGCGCGTCGCCTGGGCGGCGTCGAAGTCGGCCCGGCTGACCAGCGGCTCGTGCGCTCCCTCGAGCACGTACTTGCCGCTGCGCGCCTGGCCGAGATAGACCGGGTTGCGGAGCAGCAGCCGGACGCCGGTGGTCGACCAGTGCGGGTTGCCGGTCGGCGGACGGATGCCCTGCTCGTCCAGCCAGGCGGCCAGCGAGCGGAAGGAGGCGCCGCTGGCGCGGCGGCGGAAGAGCTCGGCGACCGCGCTCGCGGCCGGTTCCTCGCGGACCAGCCGCCCGTCCTTGTCGCGTTTGTACCCGGTCGGCGCCCGCGCCGAGATGTGCACGCCGCGCCCGACGGCCTCGCTGACCGCGGCCGTCCAGTTCTCCTTGATCCGCTCCAGCTCGAGCTCGGCGATCAGGGTCAGGATCCCGATCGCAAACCGCCCCATCGGTGTGGAGCCGTCGAAGTTGTCCTCGACCGAGACCAGCCGCGCGCCGGCCTCGTTCAGGCGCCGGATCGCCCCCAGGGCATCGACCGCCGAGCGGGCGAAGCGATCGAGTCGAGCGACGACGATCCCGCCGGTCTCACCCCGCTCGCAGCGAGCGAGCGCCTGCTGGAACATCGGCCGCTCGAGCTTTGCACCCGACTGGTCGATCTCTTCCCACCAGCGTACGATCTCGACGTCGTGCAGCTTGGCCCAGGTCTCGATCTTCCCGCGCTGGACGTCGGGCGAGATGAACGACTCGCCCTCGCGCCCTGCCCGCCTGCTGACACGGATGTAGCCGTCCGCCGTCTTCGGTTTGCTCACATGCAGAGGGTAGTTGGTCAACTCGATGTTGACAACCAACTAGACGGCTACCGGATCGAGCTGATCGAGCGCGGGTAGGCGCTGCGCCTCTAGGAACGGCGCACTTCCGGCAGTACCCTCGTGAAGGGGCGTAGGAGGGACAGCCTTCGCAGGAGGCCGACATGCAGCTGACATCTGCCCTCAAGAGCGACTACGGGCACCTCTGGAGCACGTGTCACGTCCGGCCGGGGCGCCGCGCGGCCACCGACGAGGTGGCCGACCGGATCGTGCGCAGTCGCCGGCGGTACAAGGCGGCCGGGAGGCCGCACGGCGTGCCCTGGTACGTGGTCGGCATCATCCACCAGCTCGAGGGGAGCGGGAGCTTCAAGACGCACCTGCACAACGGCGATCCGCTCACTGCGCGCACGGTGAACAAGCCGGCCGGCCGCCCGCCGACGGGCAGCCCGCCGTTCACCTGGGAGTTCAGCGCTGCCGACGCGCTCGTCAGCGACGGGCTCAGCCGCTGGCGGGACTGGTCGATCTCCGGAACGCTGTTCGTCTTCGAGCGGTTCAACGGCTTCGGCTACCGCAAGCCGTCGATCGCGATCAACTCGCCCTACCTATGGAGCTTCTCCAACCACTACACAAAGGGAAAGTTCATCCGCGACGACGAGTACTCGCCGAGTGCGATCTCGGCCCAGTGCGGGGCGGCGGTGCTGCTGCGCGAGCTGGCCGACCGGGGGCTCGTGCCGGCCACCGTTCTCGCGCGCGGCGACCGAGGCCCGGCGGTCGTGGCGCTCAAGCGAGACCTCAAGACCTGGTTCACTGCGAACGCGCCCGGTGAATGGGCCCGGCTCGCGATCGTCGACAGCGACCACTTCGGTGTCGGCCTCGAGAGAGCGCTCGAGATCTTCCAGACCCGGCAGGGGCTTGCTCCGACCGGCAAGCTGGACGAGCGCACGCGCGCCGCGCTCGCAGCGGCCCTGGTGGCCGCGCCGGCCACGACTCCCGGGACCCTCCGGCGCGGACAGCGCGGGCCTGCCGTCAGGAAGCTGAAGCGAGATCTGAGGCGTTGGTTCGAGGCGACCTCGCCGGGCGAGTGGGCCCGCCTCGGCATCGTCGACAGCGACCACTTCGGCGCGGCTCTCGAAACCGCGGTCAAACGCTTTCAGAGGCGGAACCAGCTGCGCGTCACCGGCAAGGTCGACAAGCGCACGCGGGAAACGCTCGCGGCGGCGCTGCACCCCTGACCAGCAGCGCAGGTTGACTGCCGCCGCCGGGCGTACGACACTAGATCTCTGGCCACAGCGGGCAAGTCGCGCAGACGGCCTTGCGCCCAGTGTCGCCCGTTCCTCTTCCTCGTTCGTGGCCGAGCCGCCAACTGGACGCAGAGGAGGAGATCATGCAGCGGCCGCTCATCCTTACCACGCCGCAAATGACAGGGCCGGACGTCGAGTTCGCGCAACGCCTGCTCAAGAGGCGCGGGTTCTACGACGGGGAGATCACCGGCGAGTTCGACGTGCTCACCGCCCAGGCGTGCTTCCGCGCGCAGTACCGCCTCGGCTATGCGAGGCCCAAGCAGGGGTTCGGCACTCCGCTCGAGAAGCTGCTCACGGGGGCGGCCGAGCCGTCAGCCGCGATGAAGAGGCGCAGCGCCGAGCGGAAGAGGCGTGACGGGAAGCCGCTACGCCTCAAGGCTTTGGCGGAGATGAAGAAGCTGCTCGGGACGAAGGAGGATCCGCCCCATTCGAACAAGACACCGGTGGGCGCGTGGTACGGAGTCCAGGACGAGTGGTGCGCCATGACCGTGACGATGGCGTACGTGAAGGCCGGTTCGAAGGGCTTCGCCAAAGGCTCGCGCTGGGCCTTCGTGCCGTTCGTCGTCGCCGCCGCCCGCGCCGGCGAGCACGGCCTGACGGTCACGACCAATCCGAAGCCGGGTGATATCGCCTGCTACGACCTCGACCGCTCGAACTTCAAGACGAGACACAACCACATCGGCATGTTCGAGAAGCGGGCGGGGCCGGGGAAGTTTCAGGCAATCGAAGGCAACCACAACGACACGTGCGAGCGCGTCACCCGAAGCGAGCGCGACGCGCCGGTCGTCTTCGTCCACGCCAGCAAGTAACGCTCGGAGGCGCGGAGGAAGCGAGCGCTAGCGCGTTCGCACAAGATAGGCGACGCGGCCGTTCTCGCCCGAAGCCCAGCACGCGGTCGGGCGGGCGCAGTCGACCGTGTCGAGGCTGCCGTCGTCGAACCGCTGCCACGTCGTTCCGCGGTCGGTGCTGACGTCGCTGCCAGACGGGCCGACCGCGATCGCCGTGTTGCCGTTGACCCAGGTCACGCCGGAGCGGTACTCGGCTGGTGCGCCCGGAAGCAGCCGCCAGCTCGCGCCCCCGTCGTCGCTGCGCGCGAAGTTGTCGGGCGAGGCGGTCGGAAGCAGGAAGTCGCCGCCCACCGCGAGCCCGTGCTGCTGTCCGCGGAAGGCCAGCGCGAAGATGCCCGCCGTCGGGCCGCTGGCGATCGGCGTCGATGCCACCGTCCAGGAGGCGCCTCCGTCGTCGGAGCGGAAGACGCGGGCCTCGGCGCCCCCGCCGGTCCCGAACCACGCGCGACGGCCGTGATCGCTCGTGATGCACTGGCCGCTCGCGGCGAACGCGAACTCACCCGGGAGCGCCTCCGGCATCTCGGTCCCGGTCACGTGCCAGGTGATGCCGCCGTCGTCGGTCGCGATCACGCGGAAGTGCACCCCGTCGGGCGGGTCCGAGAGCGCGAGGCCGCGCCGGCTGTTGAAGAAGGTCATGCAGTCGTAGAAGGCGGTCGGCTCCTGGTTCACGAACGTGAGCGTCCAGGTCTGGCCGCCGTCCGCAGTGACGTAGATGCGGAAGTCGGTCGGGTTGTTGCCGATCGACATGACCACGGCACGGTCGGCGTCGAATGCCTCGATGTCACGAAACTGCAGGCCGGCCGCGCCGGGTGGCGTGACGTCCTCCCACGTTGCGCCTCTGTTCGTGGTCCGGAGCACGACGCCGTTGGCGGGCGTGTAGCCGCTGACCCAGGCAGTCGTGGCGCTGACGGCCGAAAGGCCGCGGAAGTGGGCGGTCGTCCCCGTAGCAGTGTCCTGCCAGGCGAAGCCGGGGCGGGCCGCGGAGGCGGGCGAGACGCCCAGCACCCCCGCGAGGACTGTAAGCAGCAGGATCCGCTTCAGCACGGCGGAACCCTTACCCGCCCGCAGGGCGGTCTCAAACCGCCTCGGGGCGGGTCCGGTCGCTCACAGCGGCAATTCGAGCTCGAGCTCGTCGCGGATCGGGATGCCGTCGATCCCGATGAGCGAGATCTCCGGCTTCAGCTTCCGGGATTCCTCGACCGCCCTCGGGCGGACCGCCACGAGCGCGAAGCCGCGCTTCTGCGCGAACCGGAGCATCGGCAGGTTGTCGTTCGTCGTGATGAGCCAGACGCGGCGGCAGCCGGCCTTGCGCGCCACCCCGACGACGGCCTCGACCAGCGCCGAGCCGATCCCGATGCCTTCGCGAAGGCTGTCGATCGTGACGATCTCGCAGGCATCGCCGTCGATCGCGTAGGTGACGACGCCGGTGGGCTCGTCGTCCTCGAGCGCCACGAACCCTGGGAGGTCGGCGACACGGTAGACCTCGCCGTGGCCGACGACGATCGGCGCGCCCCAGCGCTCGACCACGAAGCGCCCGAGCCACGAGCGGTCGCCGTCGGCGAGCGGGCGGGTCTTCATCTCGGGGCGTATCATCTCGATCCGATGACGACGGTGATGGTTCGTGTCCGAGCGGCACGCGCATGCTGCGCGCCGGTCGGGGCGCGCTCGTAGCCAGCATTTCCTTCGCACCCAGGCGCTTGCCGGGGAGCTCGTCCGCGATGCCGGCGTGGGCCCTGGCGATCTCGTGCTCGACCTTGGCGCCGGCAGCGGCCGGCTGACCGCCGAGCTCGCGGGCGTCGCCGAGTGGGTGATCGCGGTCGAGCTTGACCCTCGCCTGGCAGCGAACCTGCGTGGCCGGTGGCCGAACGTCACCGTCGTGACGGGGGATGCTTCGCGTGTCGCCCTTCCCCGCGAGCGGTTCCGGATCGTCGCGAACCTTCCCTTCTCAGCGACGACGGCAATCCTGAGGCACGTGCTCGACGACCCGCGTGTGCCGCTCCGTCGCGCCGACGTGATCGTCGAATGGCCGGTCGCGCTCAAGCGCTCGCTGCCGTGGCCGAGCACGCTGAACGACGTCGTCTGGGGAGCGTGGTACTCCACCGCGCTCGCGCGACGGCTGCCTCGGTCGGCGTTCGACCCGCCACCGTCGGTCGACGCGGGCGTGCTTGTCTTCGAGCGGCGGGAGTCCGCGCTGGTGCCGGAGCGGTGCGCGCGGGACTACCGCCGCTTCGTCGCCGGCGGCTTCCGCCACGGGCTGCGCAGCATCGCGCCTGGACGAGCACTTCGCCGCTTGGGCGTCGCCGGAGCGGCGCCGCGCGAGCTCGACCCGCACCAGTGGGCGGCGCTCTTCAGGTGCTCGGGTCGGTGTTTGCAGTTCCGGCACGAAAGCGTCACACGCGCGTGATAGTCGCACCGCTACGGTGGCTGCGATGGCGAAGGCGGCGACACCGTGGGGCCCGGCGGAGCTGGTCGAGGAGCTCACGCTGGCCCAGCGGGCGGGCGACAAGCGCTTCTCGTCGGTTGTCCAGCTCCTCGAGGCCGACGGCGGCGAGCGGTTCGTCCGCTTCGCTTACACGACCGGCGGCCAGGCGCGCCGTGGCCCGGTGACGTTGCGGTGGCGAGACCTCGAGCGCCTGCGGGCGGGGCTTGCTCAGCGGCCGGGGCTGGCGGAGGCGCTCGGTCTCAGGCCGGAGTGAGGGCGCGATCCCGGGCGGCGTCGACGAGCGAGCCGAGGATGAGGGCGCCGTCGGTCGACCCGAGCAGCGGATCCACGGCGTGCTCGGGGTGAGGCATCAGGCCGAACACGGTTCCGGCGTCGTTGGTCACCCCCGCGATCGCGGCGACGGAGCCGTTCGGGTTGTCGTCGTAGCGCAGGACGATCTGCCCGTTCTGCTCCAGCTCCGCGAGGAGGTGTTCGTCTGCGAAGTAGCAGCCCTCGCCGTGCTTGACCGGGATCGTGAGGCGCTGGCCGGGCTCGGCGCGGCTGGTGAAGGGCGTGTCTGCTCGCTCGAGCAACAGCCCGACCTCGCGGCAGACGAACGAGAGGGATGCGTTCGGCCGCAGCGCTCCCGGGAGGAGGCCCGCCTCGCAGAGCACCTGGAAGCCGTTGCAGATCCCGAGCACGACGCCGCCTGCCTCGGCGTGCCGGCGGACCGCTTCCATGACTGGCGCGAAGCGCGCGATCGCGCCGCACCGGAGGTAGTCCCCATACGAGAAGCCGCCCGGCAGCACGATTGCGCCGACCTCGGGAAGCTCGTGCTCGGCGTGCCACACGAGCACCGGCTCTGCGCCGAGCTGTTCGAGCGCCTGCGCGGCGTCGCGGTCGTCGTTCGATCCCGGGAAGACGACGACGGCGATCTTCGGGCCCGGCCG
This sequence comes from Actinomycetota bacterium, assembly GCA_046728775.1. Lineage (GTDB taxonomy): Bacteria > Actinomycetota > Thermoleophilia > Gaiellales > Gaiellaceae > AC-32. The sequence continues at coordinate 7,144 of JBKPFI010000197.1, forward strand.
GCCGCTCATTCGTCGAGCACGATCTCGAACGACTCGATCAGCGGGTTCGCCAGCAGCTGCTCGCACATCCGCTCCAGCTCGGCGCGGGCGTGCTCGCGGTCGCCTCCCCCGTTGCCGAGGTCGAGGTCGATTACGCGACCGACCCTGGCCTCCGACACCGTAAAACCTAGTTGCCGCAGCGAGCTCTGAACGGCCTCGCCCTGCGGGTCGAGAATCCCCGGCTTCGGTCGCACGAGGATCGTTGCCTTCACGAGAGCACGACCTCCGGATCGGCGAGGTAGGCGTCGAAGTCGATGCCCGTCAAGCGCTCGAACGCCTCCACGTAGCGTGTGCGGGTACCGGCGACGACGTGGTCTGGAAGCTCGGGCCCGGGCGGATTCTTGTCCCAGCCGAGGCTCTCGCAGTGGTCGCGGACGAACTGCTTGTCGAACGACGGCTGCGCGCGGCCGGGCTCGTACTCGTCCGCAGGCCAGAAGCGCGACGAGTCGGGCGTGAACGCCTCGTCGGCGAGAACGAGGTGCCCCTCGGGGTCGAGCCCGAACTCGAACTTCGTGTCCGCGATCAGGATCCCGCGTTCCGCCGCGTGCTCCGAAGCGCGCCGGTAGAGCTCGATTGACACGCGCTCGACCTCGTCCAGCCGCTCGCGGCCGACGAGCTCAGCCGCGCGCTCGCGGTCGATGTTCTCGTCGTGCCCCTCCTGCGCCTTCGTGGCGGGCGTGAAAATCGGCTCGGCCAGCCGATCCGAGTCGCGCAGGCCCTCGGCGAGCACGTGCCCGCAGACCGCGCCGGAGGCCTGGGAGTCCTTCCA
>JBKPFI010000219.1:0-5342 GCA_046728775.1 Actinomycetota bacterium
CTCGTAGCCCGCCTCGACTTCCAGGAACGAGAGCGCCAGTCGCTCGCCCTCTTCCGCGAGCGCGCGCGCCGCGGGCGGCAGGCCCTCGCGTTCGGCCAGTGAGTGCTCGAGCGCCCCCAGCCGCTCCCGCGCCAGGCGCGCCTGCTCGCGCAGCGCCTCGCGTTCCGGGTTCGCCCGCCCGCGCGGCAGCAACGGCTCGGCCCGCAGCCGGTCGGCGAGCTCGCGTGCCGCGTCGCGCCGGAGCTCGAGCCGCTCGCCTGCACTGCGCAACCGGTAGAGCGCAGAGGACGCCCCTTCCCCGCGCCCGGCCGCGGCCGCGAGCTCCTCCTCGACCCGGTTCCGTTCCGCCAGCAGTGCTTCCAGGCGCTCGCCCGTGCGCCTGCGCTCCAGTGCTGCTGCCGTTCGCCGCTCCTCGACCTCGGCGAGCCGCTCGTCGACGGCAGCGAGGTCGAGCTCGGCGAGGCGCGCGCGCAGGCCGGCGATCTCGCCCCGCAGCTTCTCGGCGCGCTCAGCGGCAGTCGCCTGCAGCGCGAGCGGCCGGAGCCGCGCCTTCACCTCCGCCTCGAGGTCGCGCGCCCGCTCGACCTGCACCTGCACGCGCGCGAGCTTCAGCTCGGCCCGGTGGCGGCGGCGCTTGAACTTCCCCAGGCCCGCGGCGTCCTCGATCAGCGCCCGCCGTTCCTCCGGCTTGCTCGCAAGGATCTCCTCGACCTTGCCCTGGCTGATCACGGAGCCATGGCTTCCGCCGAGCCCGACGTCGGCAAGCAGCTCGACGAGGTCGGTCCGCCGGACCGGAGCGCGGTTGACGAGGTACTGGCCCTCCCCGCCGCGGTGCAGGCGGCGCATGACGGAGATCTCGGCGAAGTCGAGCTCGGGAAGCGCGCCGTCCTCGTTGTCGAACAGCAGCTCGACCTCGCAGTGGTCGGCAGGCGGGCGGCCAGGAGAGCCGGCGAACAGGACGTCGTCGGGCTTCTCCGCGCGGAGCTCGTTGGGGCTCAGCGAGCCGGAGGCCCAGAGCAGCGCGTCGGCGACGTTCGACTTCCCGGAGCCGTTCGGGCCGACGACCACGGCGACCCCTGGTTCAAGGCGAACCTCGGCCGGGTCCGGGAAGGACTTGAAGCCGCGCAGCTTGATCGCACGCAGGTGCACGCGCGCGGGAGGCTACCCAGCGCGGCGGATATCGGCCCTACGCCGCGGCCGCGAGGTGGTCGAGCGCCTGCCGCGCGGCGGCCTGCTCGGCGGCCTTCTTCGAGCGGCCCGTGCCGACGCCGACCTCGTCGCCGTCGATCAGCGCGGCGCACGTGAAGGTGCGGTCGTGCGGCGGACCCTGCACGTCGAGCACGTTGTAGGTGACCTGCTGCCCTCGGCGCGCGAGCGCCTCCTGCAGCTCGGTCTTGAAGTCGACGTGGCTCGTCAGCGCGTAGCCGATGCGGCCGTCGAAGGCGGCGACGATCGCCTCGCGGATCGACTCGAAGCCGTGCCGGAGGTAGAGAGCCGCGAGCGAGGCCTCGAGCAGCGCCGCCAGGACGTTTCGGTTGCGGGCGAGCCGCTCGAGCTCCTCCGCCGGCGCGATCCGCTCGCCGCGTTGGGCAAGCCGGTCGCCGAGACCGAGCTCACGCGCCACCACGGCGCAGCTCGCGCGTGAGACGACGTGCGAACGAATCTTTGCCATCCGCCCCTCGGAGAAGTCCGGGTAGCGCTCGTACAGCGCGCGGGCGACGGCGAGCTCGAGCACGCTGTCCCCGAGAAACTCCAGCCGCTCGTACGAGGCGGTGCGGTCCGGGGCCCAGGAGCTGTGCGTGAAGACGTTCTCCAGCAACTCGTCCGGGAGGTCGTCCACGAGCTTCGCCAGCTGTTCGGGACGCCCCGTCGGCGTGTCGCTACTGGTGCGTGGAGACGTAGTCGACGGCCTGCCCGACGGTCTGGATCTTCTGCGCGTCCTCGTCCGAGATCTTGATCCCGAACTGGTCCTCCAGCTCCATGATCAGCTCCACGAGATCGAGCGAGTCGGCGTCGAGATCCTCCTGAAAAGAGGCGTCCTCTGTGACCTCGTTCTCGTCCACGCCGAGCTGCTCCGTCAGGACTTCCTTGACCCGCTCGAACACTTCCTCTCGCGACGCTGCCATCTCACCTCACTTGCCGGGGGCTTCAGAGCGCGCGGATGCTAACACTCTTTCCGGCAGGCGCTGTGCGAGCCTGCCGACCACGTCGTGCTCGACGCCTCGGGCCGCCAGGCGGACGGCGTTCGCAATCGCGCGCCGCGAGGAATTGCCGTGTGCGATCACCGCCAGGCCGCGCAGGCCGAGCAGGTACGCGCCCCCGTAGGTGTCCGGATCGAGGCGCTTGCGCAGGCCACGCGCGGCCGGCCGGATGAGCAGGCCGCCGATGCGGCCCCGGCGGCTGGAGACGATCTGCTCGCGAAGCGCGTCCAGAACCGTCGAGATCGTCCCCTCGAGCAGCTTCAGCACGACGTTCCCCGTGAACCCGTCGCAGACGACGACGTCCGCCGCGCCGAGCAGCAGGGCGCGACTCTCGGTGTTGCCGCCGAAGCGCAGGCCGTCTTCGGCGGCGAGCAGCCCATGCGCCTCGAGCGTGAGCTGATTCCCCTTCTCAGTCTCTTCGCCGATCGAGAGCAGCCGCACCTCGGGGTTCTGGACCTCCAGCACCTCCTCGGCGAAGACGGCGCCCATGTGGGCGAACTGGACGAGGTGCTCCGGCCGAGCATCCGCGTTCGCGCCCGAGTCGATCAGCACCGAGGGGCCGGACTTCGACGGGATCACGACGGCGATCGCGGGCCGTGCGACCCCCCGTAGCCGGCGCAGCTCGAGGAACGAGGCGGCCAGCATCGCGCCGGTGTTCCCGGCCGAAACGACCGCGTCGGCCCGACCCTGCCCAACGGCGTGGCACGCCGCGACGAGCGAGCTGTTCGGCTTCGCGCGCACCGCCTCGGCGGGCTTCTCGTCCATGCCGATCGCCTCCGGCGCCTCGACCAGCTCGACACCTCGTGTATCGAGGCCCGCCGGGCCGAAGAGGATCGGCTCGATGCCGTCCTCGGCGGCGTCGAGCGCACCCGCGACGACTTCCTCGGGAGCCCGGTCCCCGCCCAGCGCGTCGACGGCGACGCGGGTCCGAGGCGTCGCTTGCGACGCCGATTCAAAGGACGCGCGAGCTTTGCTCGTGCGTCCGTCCAACGCTAAGGGGTCGGAGTGCGGAGCGGCTCGATCTCTCGGCCGCCGTAGGTCTTGCAGTTCGGGCACATCCGGTGCGGTTGCTTCGGGCGGCCGCACTGCGGACAGACGTTCACGCGCGGCGCCTCGAGCCGGTGCGTGGCGCGCCGCTTGTCCCGGCGCGACTTGGATGTTTTCTTCTTCGGGACGGCCATCCGGCGGCCGAGTATAGCCACGGGCCGCGGTTCCTCCGCCTTTGCCAAGGCTTAACCGAAGGCTTCCGCTTTCCTCGCCTCGCCTTGCCCGCCGCGAACTCGACCTCGGCGACCCTGGGGGCACGCAAACGAAGGAGGTACGAGATGTTCAAGTTGGCGGCGGTTATCGGAGGGGTGCTGATCATGGCGGGCGCCGCGCTCGCGGGCACGCTCACGAGCCTCGACTCCACGAACAGCCCCACGATCGGGACGACGACGCCGCTCGTGGGCACGACCACGGCTCGGCAGGACGACCGCGCGCGCGAGAACGAGCTCCGCGGCCGCGAGAACGAGGCCGGCGAGGACCTGCGCGGCCCGTGCGACGAGGCCGAGCACGCGAACGATCCGCGCTGCACCGGCGCGGCCGTGGCGCCCCGGATCGACGACGACGTCGCCGAGGACCGCGTGGACGACGACGATTTCGCCGACGAGCGCGGCGACGACCACCGTGGCCGGGGCGTCGACTCGGGGCCGAGCGACAACTCGGGCCCGGGCGGCGGCAACGGCGACTCCGGCCACGGCCGTGGTCGTGACGACGGCGGCGATTCCGGCCACGGCGGCCACGGTCGCGACGACTAGGCATTCCGCTCACGAGAACGAGGCGGCCCGGTTCTCTCCACTGGGCCGCCTCGTCGTCGTATCGCGTGGAGCAGGAACAATCCAGCCGATGAGCAGGCCGAAGCGGACGATCCTCCTCGTCGAGGACGAGACGTCCATCACGGAGCCGCTCGCCGAGGCGCTGCGCGGCGAGGGCTTCGACACGCTCGTCGCGGGCACCGTCGGCGAGGCGCTGGAGCAGGCCCGCCGCGATCCGGACCTCGTGCTCCTCGACGTGATGCTTCCCGACGGCTCGGGCTTCGACGTCTGCCGCGAGCTGCGCCGAAAGTCACGGGTGACGATCATCATGCTCACCGCGCGTGGCGAGGAGACAGACCGCGTGATCGGGCTCGAGCTCGGGGCCGACGACTACATGGTCAAGCCGTTCAGTGCGCGCGAGGTGGTGGCGCGAATCCGCGCCGTTCTCCGCCGGACGGAAGCGCCGGAGCCGGCCGACGAGTCGCCCCTGGAGGTCGGCGACGTGCGGGTCGACCCGGCAAGGCGCGAGGTGACCTTGCGTGGCGACGTGCTCGAGCTGAGCCGCAAGGAGTTCGAGCTGCTGCACCTGCTCATGCGCAGCGCCGGGACGGTGGTGACGCGAGAGCGGCTGATCGACGAGGTCTGGGACCCGAACTGGTTCGGCTCGACGAAGACGCTCGACGTGCACGTGAGCGGGATCCGCCGAAAGCTCGGCGACGACCCCGCGTGCCCGCGTTACCTGCACACCGTTCGCGGCGTGGGCTTCCGCTTCTCGTCGCCCGACGAGCTCGAATGAGCCTCCGCACCCAGCTCCTCGGTGCGTTCGCGTACGTGCTGCTGCTGATCATCGTGGCGCTCGAAATCCCGCTGGCGCTGAACCTCGCCCGCCGGATCAACGCCGAGGTCAAGAACGAGGCCGCCTCGCAGGCGTTCATCGTCGCTGCCGGTGCGTCCGGCCGGATGGGGATCTCCAGGAGCTCGGGAAGCTCGCGCAGGACTCGGCGAGCGATCTCGGCGCGCGTGTGATCGTCGTCGGGCGAGGCGGCCGGCTGCTCGTCGACTCCGGCGACCCGAGTCCGCCCCGCGTCCGGTACGCGACGGCCGCGCGACCCGAGTTGCAAGCGGCGCTCGCCGGCGGCCGCGCCCAGGGCGAACGTCACAGCGACACGCTCGGGAAGGACCTGCTCTACACGGCCGTGCCCGTGACCAACCAGGGGAACGTCGTCGGCGTCGTCCGAGTGACTCAGAGTCTCGGCGCGGTGCACGCGAAGATCCGCCGCGGCGTGCTCGCGCTCGTGGCGATCGGAGCCTTCGCGCTCGTGGTCGGCCTGGCGCTGGCGTGGTT
>JBKPFI010000100.1:0-2333 GCA_046728775.1 Actinomycetota bacterium
GTCGTACACCTCGGCGACCGTCTGGTCGTAGAACGAGGCGACGCGCTCGGCGTACTCGGCCGGCGTGACGAGCTGGTTTTTGGCGGCTGAGATCTGCGCGTGGATGCCGCGGGGGACGAAGCGCTTCGGATCGCGCTCGAGCTCCTCCAGGCAGGCCTTCGTGAGCCGCACCTGGTCGGCCTGGTCGTAGATCGTGAAGTTGGTCCGGTAGCCGAGTCGCGGTGCCTCGCGGCGCAGGATGCGGCCGCAAGCGGCATGGAAGGTGAGGATCCAGATCGAGCGCGCCAGCGGGCCGAGGAGGTCCTCGAGCCGTTCGCGCATCTCGCCCGCGGCCTTGTTCGTGAACGTGATCGCGAGGATCTCGTTCGGCTTCACACCGCAGGCGTGGATCAGGTGCGCGACCCGGTAGGTGAGCACGCGCGTCTTCCCGGAGCCGGCACCGGCGACCACGAGGAGCGGGCCTTCCGTGGCCAGGACGGCCTCCCGCTGCGCGGGGTTCAGGTCGGCGAGATAGCGTTCGGGCGAAGCGACGGCCACGAGCGTCGATGCTAGCGGCGGCGGGACAACTGGAACTCAGGAGGGAAGGTGAGATGACCGGAAAGAGCGCGTTCACCGAGGAGGAGTGGCAGACGGTGCTGGAAGGGCCGCCCGTGGCGGGCCTGCTCGTCATCAGCGCCGCGCGCGGCGGCAGCTTCCGCGAAAGCTTCGCGCTGGCGAAGGCGTACGCCGAGGCCCGCCAGCAGCACGGCGAAAGCGAGCTCCTGGACGAGATCGTCTCGGCGAAGCCGGAGGTCGACCGCCACCGGTACGGATCGCCGGAGGAGCTTCGGCAGCAAGGCCCGGCGCAGCTCAGCGACGCCGTCGCGTTGCTGCAGAGCAAGGCGGCGCCCGAAGAGGTCGAGGACTACCGCAACTTCGTCGTCGCGCTGGCGGAACGCGTCGCCGAAGCCCACAAGGAGCACGGCGAGCGCGTCAGCCCGCCCGAGCAGGAGGCGATCGACCAGATCGCGGTGAGCCTCGGCGGGCAGGCGAGCTAGTCCGGCTCCCTCAGGCCGGGGCCGCGGCGGCCGCCCCCGGCGCCCTCGCCTCCCAGTAGCGGTTGAGCGCTTCCTGGACCTTCACGAACCAGACGATCGCCGGGATCACGAAGACGCCGAACGGGAACAGCCAGAGGCCCGTCCAGCCGCTGACCGGCGGCGCCTGCCCGCTGCGCGTATACATCTTCCCGACCTCGGACGGGATCACGAACGCCATCACGGGTGAGATCAGGATCCAGATAACGAGACCCAGGACGCCGCCGAGGCCTTCCCCGGTGTGCTGTCTCATCTCCTCCATGGTCTTGTAGACCCAGTACCAGCCGTAGAAGCCGAGCGTGACGATGAACAACAGGATCCCGAAGCCGATTCCGCGGGGCTGGCCGGTGGGCCCGGTGCTGGCGGCGACGCTCATCGTTCCCTCCTCGATCGGGTCGGGCCGACTGAATCATGCTCGTGAACGCAGGTCAAACCGATGAAGGTCGTCGCCACCCGCCGTTATCCCGGGCCGGCGCTGGACGAGCTCGACGACCTCGAGATCGTGCCGGCCGCCGCTTTCGACCGGCCGCGCGAAGACGTCGAGGGCCTGATCGTCGCCAACGAGCACGTTCCCATCGAGCTCTTCCCGCGGCTGCGAATCGCGGCGAACTTCGGGGTCGGGTACGACCGGGTCGACGTCGCGGCCTGCGCGGCGCGCGGGGTCGTGGTCACGAACACCCCCGGCGTGCTCGACGACGCGGTCGCGGATCTCGCGTTCGCGTTGATCCTGGCGGTGCGGCGGCAGGTCGTGGAGGGCGACCATTTCGTGCGCTCGGGCGCCTGGAGCGGCACGTGGTCGGAAGGACGCCTCGCCGAGGAGGTGACCGGTTCGACCCTGGGGATCGTGGGGCTCGGCCGCATCGGGACGGCCGTCGCCCGGCGCGCCTGGGGCTTCGACCTGCGCGTGCTCTACACGCAGCGACGGTCCGTCGACACCGAGCTCGGCGAGTTCCGCGGGCTCGACGACCTGCTCCGCGAAGCCGACATGGTCACGATCCACGCCCCGCTCACGCCCGAGACGGCAGGCCTCGTAGACGCGCGCCGGCTCGGGCTACTCCGCGACGGCGCCTGCTTCGTCAACACCGCGAGAGGCGAGATCGTCGACGAGCCGGCGCTGGTCGCGGAGCTCGTCTCCGGCCGGATCCGGGCGGGGCTCGACGTCTTCGCGCACGAGCCGCACGTGCCGCGTGAGCTGCTCGACCTCCCGAACGTCGTCCTCACACCGCATCTCGGCAGCGCCACGCGGCAGACGCGTGAGGC
>JBKPFI010000024.1:0-4889 GCA_046728775.1 Actinomycetota bacterium
GCTCGAAGCGCCGCTGCCAGTACGGCTCGCGCGCGATGAACTGCGGGATGCAGTTCACCATCGCGCAGCCCGCGTCGAGGATCTGCTCCGCGTACCACTTCGTCGCCTCCTCCGAGCCGACGGGGAGGTAGTTGACGACGACGTCGGTGTTCGTGTCGCGTAGGATTCCCGCGACGTCGTCGGTCTCGCCGGGCGCCTTGGTGACGACCTCGGAGAGGTACCTGCCGAGCCCGTCGTGCGTCATGCCGCGGGAAACGGTGACGCCGGTCTTCGGCACCTCGGAGAACTTCATCGTGTTGTTCGGGTGGGCCCAGATGGCCTCCGAGAGATCCTTGCCGACCTTGTCCGTCGTGACGTCGAACGCGGCCGTGAACTCGACGTCGCGCACGTGGTAGCCGCCGAGGTCGACGTGCATCAGCCCGGGGACGAGCTCCTCCGGGTCGGCGTCCTTGTAGTACTCGACGCCTTGCACGAGGGAGCTAGCACAGTTGCCGACTCCGATGATCGCGACGCGGACCTTGTCGTCCGAGCGCCGCACCTTGCCGTTGGTCGCTGCCATGGCTTCCTTTCCGAGCCGCTCCGAGAGCGTCTCGACGATCAGGTCGTTGACGTTGCGCCTGCGTTGCACGGCGCGCGCCGCGAGCTTGTCCTTCAGCTCCGGCGGCATGCGGAGGAGCACCGAGCCGCTCTTGCCGGGCTCCTTGCCGGGCCGGCCGCTGGGCTCGAACGAGACGGCGAAGCGCGAGGCGAGGATGCCGACGGCGATGTCGTTGAGGGTGCGGCCGGAGCGCCGGACCTCCTCGCCGAGAAGCTCTTTCAGCTCGCCGGGCATCCGGACGAGCACATGCTTGCGCGCTGGTGCTAGCACAGGAGTGCTAGCAAGCTTACCCTATTGGCGCTGACGCAGCTGCCGGCGGACGCCGAGCACCCGCTGGAAGACCGTGAACCAGGCCGTCGCGGCGAGGAAGTAGATCGCCCACTGCAGCCCGCCCCAGGGCGCGAAGACCAGCCCGGCCGTGATCACGACGACGCGCTCGGCGCGGCTGCCGAGACCGATGTCACCGCGCAGGTCGAGCAGCTCGGCCTTGGCGCGCGCGTATGAGACGAGGAAGGAGCCCGCCATCGCCGCGATGGCGAAGCCGACCGCGACGTCGTTCCCCTCGCGCGCGAACACGAGTGCGATCGCCGTCAGCACGAAGCCCTCGCTCACGCGGTCGGAGATCGAGTCGACGAAGGCGCCGAACGGCGTCGCCTTGCCGCCGTGCCGCGCGAGGGCGCCGTCGAGGATGTCGAGCAGCGAGCCGACCACGAACAGCACGGCTCCGAGCCAGTAGAGCAGCCACGGCCGCTCGTGCGCGAAAAAGACCACGACGGCCGCGGCCGCGCAAAGGCTGATCCCGGCGGCCGTGAGCGCGTTCGGGGTCACGCGCGTGCGCGCGAGACCGCCGATCCAGCGGGCCGCCAGCCTCCGCGTGCCGTCGGTGTAGCCGCGCTTGACCCAGGCGAGGGTCTCGGTACGTGTCACGCCGTGGCGCGGCGGAGGCGGCCGAAGCGGAAGCGGCGGAAGGGACGCCGGTAGACGATCACGCCCGCGACCGAGGCGACGACGACGCCCATGACGACGTCGAGCCAGAAGTGGTTGCCGGTCGCCATCACGCTGAACCAGACCCAGGCCGGCCAGAGCAGCCAGAGCGCCTTCGCGATCGGCGTGCGGCAAACGGAAAAGAGAACGATGCCGATGATCAGCGCGTCGGCGGCGTGCAGGCTCGGCATGGCCGCGTACGGGTTCGCGGCGAACTCGATCACGCCGCTGCCGTGGTTGAGCTCGCCGAAGCTCGAGAGCGTGTCGTCGAAGCCGAAGTCCGGGAACATCCGCGGCGGCGCGGTCGGCAGCAGCACGTAGCCGACGAGACCGATTACGTTGGCGAGCAGGATCGTGTTGCGGAAGCGCGTGAAGGCCTCGTTGCGGCGCAGGTAGACCCAGAGCAGCGCCAGCCCGAGGACGGTGAACTCGGAGTTCCAGTACGTCCACGAGGCGGCGGTCGCCAGCACGTTGGAGCCGTCGACGAGCCGCTGCAGCGTCAGCTCGAAGAGCGCGTTCGCGTGCTTCTCGATCCTGATCACGTGCAGGCCGTTCTCGAAGGCGCGCGGCGGGTTCCGGTCGGCGATCCCACGCGCCACCTGGTACGCGCCGAGGAAGCCGAACCAGATGACGAGCTGGCGCGCGAAATCCCCCCAACCTCGGGGCAGCACGCGCTGGCCGGCTGAGACGAGGACGCTCACGGGAATCACAGAATTTTAACGTCCTGCCCTGCCGTCCTCTTCCGGGCTCGGTCGGGCTACCCCCCGATCTGGCTCATCGAGCGCGACGCACGGACGAAACCGGGGTCGCTGATCTTGTGCTTGAGCTCCTTGTGGCGGACGGCGAAGCGGATCAGCCGGGCGAGCTCGTCGTCGGAAGCGCCGTCGCGGAGCGGAGTCTTCAAGTCCCACTCGCGCCGCGAGAACAGGCACGTGCGGAGCTGGCCGTCGGCGGTCAGCCGGACGCGGTCGCAGCTCGAGCAGAACGGCTCCGAGACGGGGTTGACGAAGCCGATCTCACCGGCGCCGTCGGCGAAGCGGAAGCGGCGAGCGGTCGAGGACGGCTTCGCCGGGATCTCCTCGAGCGGCCAGCGCTCCTCGATCAGGGCGCGGATCTCGGCGCCCGTGAGCACGTCGTCCTCGCGCCAGGACTCGTCCGCGTCGAGCGGCATGAACTCGATGAAGCGCACCACGTAGGGCTTCCGTCGGGCGAGCTCGGCCAGCGCGGGGACCTCGACCTCGGTGAAGCCGCGCATCGCCACGCAGTTGACCTTGATCGGCCCCAGCTCCGGGTGGCGCTCGGCCTCCTCGAGCCCCGCGAGCACGCGATCGAGCGCGTCGCGGCGCGTGATCTCGGCGAAGCGCACGTGCGAGAGCGAGTCGAGGGAGACATTCAGCCGCCTGAGGCCGGCGTCGACGAGCGGCGCGGCGAGGCGGTCCAGCAGGACGCCGTTCGTCGTCAACGAGAGATCGCTCACGCCGGGCGTCTCGGCCAGCATGCGCACGAGCACGGGCAGGTCGCGGCGGACGAGCGGCTCGCCGCCCGTCAGGCGCACCTCGTCGACCCCCATCGCGGCGAGGACGCGCACGAGCCGCGCGATCTCCTCGAAGCTGAGCAGCTCGTCGCGCTCGAGCCACTCGAGCCCCTCCGCAGGCATGCAGTAGCGGCAGCGGAAGTTGCAGCGGTCGGTGACGGAGACGCGCAGGCTCTTGATCTCGCGGCCCCAGGAATCGACGAGCGGCTCCACGCCCGCAGCCTAGCCGAGGTTTCAGCGCACGAAACCGGCGGAAGGGTGCGGGCGGAGAGGAGGTGAGCCAATTGACCGATTTCTACGAAGAGCCGGAGAGCGGCGAGGAGCTGATCGACGAGGAAGGCCGCAATCCGACCCAGCGCGAGATCGACGAGGAGCTCGACCCGACCGGCGAGGAGCGGAGGCGCTGGGAGGAGACGAACGACGAGCCCGCGCAGGGCGAGGGCGAGCAGGACATCGTCTGAGCGCTAGCCACGCCCCTTCCTAGACTCGCGCGGTGGCGCTCGTTGCGCTCATCGCGGTCACTGCGGTCTGGGGCGTCACGTTCGTCCAGGTCAAGGACGCGATCGCCATCTATCCGTTGTTCGCGTTCCTGGCCGTCCGCTACGCGATCGCGGCGGGGGTGCTGGGAATCGCCGGCGCGGGAAGGACGCAGAGCCTCGGGCGGTCCGGGCTGACGGCCGGCATCCTGCTGGGCGCGCTCGGGGCGCTCGGCATCGGCCTCCAGACGGCCGGGCTCCACCGAACCACGGTGTCGAGCACCGGCTTCATCACGGGCCTCTACGTCGTGCTGACGCCGCTCTTCGGGCTGCTGTTGTTCAGGAGCCGCGTCGGCACGGAGGTTTGGGTCGGCGTGGCGCTCTCGGTTGCGGGGCTCGCGATGCTCTCGGGCGTACCCGTCGGCTCGACCGGAGGGAACCTGCTCGTGCTCGTCTCGACCTCTGCGCAGGCGCTGCAGATCCTGATGGTCGAGCGCTACGCCCGCCGGTTCGATGCGGTCGCACTCACTCTGGTGGCGATGGCCTCCTCGTGCGCCGGCTTCCTCGTCGTTGCGGTCGCGCGCGGGGAGCTCTCCGTCCCGCGTGGCTGGACCGTGTGGGGCGCGCTGCTGGTCACGGGGATCTTCGCCAGTGCGCTGTCCGTGCTGATTCAGGTCTGGGCGCAGCGGCGGATGAGCGCGGCGCGGATCGCACTCGTCTTCGCGCTGGAGACGGTCTGGGCCGGGTTCTTCGGTTACTGGCTGTCAGGCGACCGCCTCGGCTGGCTTGGCTGGGGCGGCTGTGCCTTGATCCTCGGCGGCATCGTCCTCGCTGAGCCGGCTGCCGCTGCCGCTCTGCGGCGGCTCGTCGGCTGGCGAACCTTGCTACCATCCGACTGAGATTTTCTCAGCCAGAGGAGGAATTAGCAGATGGCAAAGACGATCGGCATCGACCTCGGCACGACGAACTCCTGTGTCGGCGTGATTGAGGGCGGCGAGCCGGCGGTCATTCCGAACGCGGAAGGCGGGCGCACCACGCCGTCCGTCGTCGCGTTCACGAACGACGGCCAGCGGCTCGTCGGGGCGCCCGCGAAGCGCCAGCAGGTGACGAACCCCCAGAACACGATCTTCTCGATCAAGCGGTTCATGGGCCGCAAGTTCGACGAGGTCTCGGAGGAGATGAAGATCGTCCCGTACGAGGTCGTGCAAGGCCCGAACGGGGACGTGCGCGTCAAGGCCGGCGGCAAGGAGTACGCGCCGCCGGAGATCAGCGCGATGATCCTCCAGAAGCTGAAGGC
>JBKPFI010000094.1:0-3035 GCA_046728775.1 Actinomycetota bacterium
TGCGAGCGCTGGTATCCAGGCGCGAGCTTCGCGGCCTGAGCGAGGACCTGCGGCGCACGATTCCGAGCCTGACGAAGCTCTCCGCGCGCACGATCCCGTTCCTGCACCAGTCGCGCTCGCTTGCCAGCTGCTTCAACCAGGCGATCATCCCCTGGTCGAACTCGACGGTGCCGGATCCGAACTTCCCGCCCCCGACGGTGACCGACGGCGCGGGCACGCACCCCGCGACCGTCGCCGAGGAGACCGGCTACGGGCTGGTCGGGATCGGCGGCGAGAGCCGCTCGGGCGACGCCAATGGCGAGACCATCCGCGTCGAGGCCGGCGGCGGCGTGAACACGCCCGCGTTCCCGGCCGGGCCGGTCGCGGGCACGGTCGGCAACGTCATCGAGAACGCGAGGCCCGCGAGCCAGACCGTCCCCTTCGTCGGCTTCGCGGAGAGCCGGATCCTCGGCTCGCAGCCGACCCTGACGTTCGGCCACGAGGACTCGGCGAAGACCCCGTTCCGGCCCGGCGCGCCGTGCGAGCGCCAGGAGCCGCCGAACCTCCGGGCGTCCAACGGCCCCGCGCCGCGGCAGGTGAGCCCCGGGGCCACGGGCATCGGCTCCGGGTTGCCGGCGCTCCGGCCGCTTCAGCAGGCCTCGAAGGAGTTCGCCTCCGCGTACGGCAAGGCGCAGCAGCTGGCCGAACGCGGGAAGCAGTCCGCGGCCAGCAACGTGGTGGCGAAGGCGACCGTGGAATGGCTGCACTCAAAGGCCAAGTCCGACCCACACCTCCGGTCACAATTGCGGGCCGCCCAGCAGGAGGGATCGAGGTGACCGCGATCCGCAAGCACCTGCGCGACTTCATCGCGATCCTGGTCCTCGTCGTCATCGCCCTGATCTCGGCGTTCATCATCGTCCAGCAGCAGCGGCTGAGGATCCCGTTCCTCGAGTCGAAGCCGTTCGAGCTGAAGGCGGAGTTCTCCTCGGCGCAGGCCGTCGTGGCCGGGCAGGGCCAGACGATCAACGTCGCCGGCGTCGAGGTCGGGCAGGTCGAGGACGTCCAGCTCGAGAACGGGAGGGCCGTGGTCACGTTCGGCATCGACCGCCAGTACCTCCCGATCTACGAGAACGCCACGATCCTGCTGCGGCCGCGCACCGGACTCCAGGACATGTTCTTCCAGCTCGACCCGGGGACGAAGAAGGTGGGCGAGATCCCCGACGGAGGAACGGTCCCCGTCGAGAACACCGCGCCGGACGTCAACCTCGACGAGATCCTGTCCGCGCTCGACGCCGATTCGCAGGCCTACCTGCGCCTCCTCCTGGTCGGTGCCGGCGAGGGCCTGAAGGGCCAGGGCAAGAACCTCGGCCAGGTCCTGGGCAGCCTCGGCCCGCTGAACCGCGACCTCGACCGCCTGAACTCGATGGTGGCCCAGCGCCGCCACCAGCTCGCCGACCTGGTCCACAACCTCGGCGTTCTAACAAAAGCGATCGGTGAGCACCGCGGCGACGTCGTCTCGTTCATCCGCGCCAACAACGCCGCGCTCAGCGCGATCGGGGCCCAGGATCCTGACGTGCAGCGGGCTGTCGCGCTGCTCCCGTCGACGCTTGCGACCGGCACCGACACGTTCGCCAAGGTCGATCGCCTCGCGCAGGTGCTGGGACCGGCGTTCAACTCGCTGCGCCCGTTCGCGCGACACCTGGACGAGCTGAATGCCTCGGTGCGCGGCCTGGCCAACGACGTGACGCCCGTCATCAAGAACCAGATCCGCCCGTTCGTGCGCGCAGCGAGGCCTGACCTGCCGCCCCTCCGCGCCGCGGCCAAGACGTACTCGAGAGCCGCGCCGAAGCTGACGACGCTCGGTAAGGAAATCAACCGGCTCGCGAACATGGCGGCCTACAACCCGCACGGCGCGGAGGGATGCCCCGGCGGCCGGTGCGACCCGCAGCCCAACGGCGGCCAGCGGGACGAAGGCTACCTCTACTGGGCCGCCTGGCTCAGCCACAACGTGAACAGCGTGTTCGCAAACCAGGATGCAAACGGGCTGTACCGCCGCATCTACTTCACGGCGAGCTGCAGGACCATCCTGAACATCCTCGAGTCCTCGCCCTTCGCGCCCCTGGTCACGCCTTTCGGCCCCGTCTTCGGGACCGCATGCCCATGACGAAGGTGATCGGAGCGTAATGCAGAAGCAGGCACCATCAGTCGGCCGGATCCTCGTCGCGATCGGCTTCGCGCTGTCCTGCTTCGGCCTGATCCTGTTCCTGTGGATCGCCTTCGGCGGGCCGATTCCCCTGAAGCCCAAGAGCTACCCGATCACCGCCTCCTTCCCGGAGGCGACGCAGCTCGCGACCGAGTCCGACGTGCGGATCGGCGGGGTGTCGGTGGGCAAGGTCAAGACGATCGAGCTCGCGCCCGCCGACCAGCGGGTGCACGGCCAGGACACGACCGAGGCGACGATCGAGATCAGCCCCGAGTTCGCGCCGATCAACTCGGACGCCCGGGCCATCCTGCGCCAGAAGACGCTGCTGGGCGAGACATACGTTGAGCTGACCTCGGGCACGAACCCGAACGAGCCGGTCTCGCTCGGCCCCTCGGGCGGCGGCTCGAGCTCCGAGAAGGACCAGGCGCACGCCATCCCCGAGGGCGGCACGCTGGGCGTGGGTCAGACCAAGGACGCCACCCAGATCGATGAGATCTTCAATGCCCTGGACAAGCGGACCCGCGAGGCCTTCCAGCGCTGGCAGGCGAACGCCGCCGTCGCCGTCAACGGTCGCAGCGTCGATCTGAACGACTCCTTCGGCAACCTCGGCCCGTTCCTCTCCGACGCGACCGACGTGCTTCGCGTGCTGCGCTCGCAGCGGACGGCGCTCCAGGGCCTGATCCGCGACACCGGCACCGTCTTCCAGGCGCTCAGTGAGCGAAACCAGGAGCTCGCCGGGGCGATCGTCAACTCCAACCAGACCTTTGCCGCCCTCGCCGACCGCAACCGGGCGCTCGCGGAGACCATCCGCGTCCTGCCCGTCTTCGAGCACGAGTCGCGGCTGACGCTCGAG
>JBKPFI010000063.1:0-11454 GCA_046728775.1 Actinomycetota bacterium
CGGTCAAGGTGCCGCCGCTCGCGCTCGAGCGTTCGGCGCGCGCCGCGCTCGAGGCCGGAGCGCGCGCGGTCGAGGCGCTCGAGGAGCTGCGCGAGGTCCGGGACGACGAGCCGTCCGGCGACGCTCGGGGTCGATGCCCTCACGTCGGCTGCGAGGTCGCACAGCGGCGTGTCCTGCTCGTGGCCGACCGCGCTCACGACGGGGACGGGACAGCCGGCGATCGCTCGCACCAGGCGCTCGTCGCTGAAGGGCAGCAGGTCCTCGAAGCTCCCCCCGCCGCGGGCTACCACGACCACGTCGGCGCCGTCGCGGCAGAGCGCGCGTAGAGCCTCGACGACCGCGCCAGCCGCGCGCGGGCCCTGCACGTACGTCTCCGCGACCAGCACGTTGGCCGGCGGAAAGCGCGTCGTGATAGCCGTGAGAACGTCGCGCTTCGCCGCGGCGTCGTTCCCGGTGACGAGGCCGATCCGCGCCGGCAGGAGCGGCAGCGGCCGCTTTCGCTCGGCGGCGAAGAGACCTTCCGCGGCGAGCTTCTTCTTCAGGCGCTCGAGCGCGGCGAGGTGCTCGCCGAGCCCGAAGCGCTCGAGCGACAACGCGCGCAGCCGGAACTCCCCGCGCGTGGCGAACAGCTCCGGTCGGCCGAACACGTGCACCCGGTCGCCGTCGGCCAGCTCGAGCCGCAGCCCGTCGAACTGCCCGCGTGGCATGGAGACGCCGAGGCACGAGCCGTCTTGGGGATCCTTGAGCGTGAAGAAGACGCTCGCCCAGCGCGCCTGGCGGCGGAGCTCGGTGACCTCTCCTTCGACCCACACGGTCGGGAGCCGCGAGAGCCAGGAGGAGACGCCGCGGTTGAAGGCGCCGACGGAGTACACCTTCCGGTCGCCGTACTCGATCGCCTCGATCTTCACGAGGCCCAGGATACGGTCGCGGCTGTGTCTAAATGAGAATTTCCGCCGCGATCTCGGGCGTGCAGCCCTGCGCGACGAGGTCGACCGCGTGATGCAGGTCGGCCGAGCTGTGGGCGATCTTCTCCGCGAGCGGTAGCGGGTAGCCGGCCTCCATCAGAACGTGCAAGCGCCAGCTCTCGACCTTTGCCTGTTCGTCCTTTGGTGTCTCGGCGATCTGCGTCATCTGGCGTCAGGGTAGTTCGTCCTCTCGTAGACGAACCCTGCAGTGTGAAGTTTGTTTGGTTTGTGTTTGCCGAGCTTCAAGTGTCGCGAAACGTCGGAGCCAAGCGGGATGAGGCTCCGCTGAGCGCCTCGTCGATCTTCCGCTGGAGGTCCTGAAGCCGGGCGTTGAGGACCGTCCGCTCCGCTTCGGCGTCGGCGGCGAGCGCCTGGACCTGCGCACGCAGCGCGACCTCGGCGTCTCGCACGCGCCGCTGGAGCTCGGCCACGAGCTCGTCCCGCTCGTGCTCGAGGGTCGATCCCAGCTGGGAGAGCTTCCGCTCGAGGCGCTGCCCGCCCGCGTCGGCGACGCGCGCGAGCCTCTCCGCGAGGACGCTCTGCGCCTCCTTCGTGAAGTGCGCGACCGCGCGGTCGAGCTCTCGCGAGAGCCGCTGCGCCGCCTGCTCGCGCGCGGCACGGATCTCGTCCGCGAACTGCTTCGAGACCGCGTCCGAAAAGGTGACCGCCGTTCGCTCGACGACGCGCTTGAGCTGGTCGAGCTGGCGCCGCTCGATGTCAGCGAACCCCGCCTGAATGCGCTGGATCGCCTCGGCCTCCTCCGCGGCCACACGCTCGCGGAGGTCGCGCTCTCGCTGTCGCAGCCGCTCTGCGACCTCGTGCAGGGCGCGCCGGCGGTCGCGCTCGTGCGCCTCGAGCTGCTCGTGGGAAGACTCGGCGATCTCGCTGGCCGCGCGCTCGAACTCCGACTCGACCGCAGCCAGCCGCTCGCGTTGTGCCTCGCTCGCGGCCTCGAGCTGCTCGGTGTCGAGCGAGAGCTGCGACTCCGCGGCGGCCATCAGCTGCCGCTGCCGCTGGCCGAGCGCGGCGATCTGTGCCGCCAGCCCCTGCTCGGCCCGCTCGAGGTCGGTGCGCAGCTCCGCCAGCCTCTTGCCGGTCCGCTGCTCGACCTTGGCGAGGGCTTCGCTCAGCTCCGCGCCGGCCCTGCGCTCGCGCTCCGCGAGCGCCGTGCGCCGCTCCTCGCCGATCTTTCGCTCCTCCGCGACGAGCTTCGAGAGGGAGTCCGCCCTGGCGCGCGCGAGCGTCCGCTCGAGCTCGGCGGCGCGCGCATCGACCTCGGCGGTGACGACGGTGTCGAAGCGCTTTTCCGCGTCCGCGACGCGGCGGTCGACGTCCTGCGCCTCACGGACGAGCCGGCCGAGCGCGAGCGTCGCGACCTGCAGCGCTGCGCACACCGTCAGGCCTCCCGCTGCGACGGCCACCTCACGTGACGGGTCGAGTGCGAAGAGCACCCAGCTCACGGCTGCCGCGGCGACGACCAGCCCGCTCAGCCAGGCGAGGGTCGAGCGCGAGACGCGGCCGAAGATTGCCGCTGTCGCCGAGGCGAAGACGACGACGACCGCCCCTGCGAACACGAGCTCGAGGACCTCCGCGCGCACCGGCCGCATGCTACGTCAGCCGGAACACGAGGAGCGCTGCCGCGAGGGCGACGTTCGCCGCCGCCAGTAGCTTCAGGGCGCGCTCCTGCGTCCCCGCGAGCATCTCGCGCGTCACGTGCTCACGGCTGCCGTCCTTGAGCTCGACCGTCCCGGCGACGGCCGCCACCCGGCGGCGCACGTGGCGGACGGGCGTCGAGAGCACCCGCTGCACGTAGCTCGTTAGCGCCGCGTAGCAGGCGGCCAGCACCGCCTCCCACGTGATCGTCCCAGCGCACGCAAAGTAGCCGGTCAGCAGCGGGAACGCCCCCCACGCGAGCGCGAACCCGGCGCTGTTGTGCATCGCCCCGCCGAGCAGCTCCAGGTTGTAGAGGGGCACGAGCACGGCCCCGGCCGCGACGAAGACGAGCAGCCAGAGGTTGAACGAGACCGCCCCGGCGATGCCGATCGCCACGGCGCCAGCCAGCGGGACGAGCGTGAGAGCGACGAGCACCGGCTCCGGGATCCGCGTCGCCAGCGGCCTCCCGTTCAGCTCGTCGAGCGCATGGGCGGAGACGCCGAGCCCGAGGAAGAAGGCCGCAACCGCGGCGGCGAGGCGATCCCCGTGCAGCGTCGGCGCGAGGCAAGCGCCGATCGCGACGTAGCTGAGGTGCCACGCGGTGTACGGCGGGTGGAGGAGCGTCACGTAGTCGCGCCAACCGCCGGGAGCGAGCGCGTAGAAGGCGGGCCGCGCCTCCGTCACGCGCACCGGCCCCAGAGGACGGTGCAGCCGCCGAGGCTCAGGCGCCGCGCCCTGACGTCTTCGAATCCGGCCTCCCGTAGCGTCGACAGCAGCCTCGGTACGGGCCAGCGCGCGTCGAAGTCGCGGATGCTGCCGCCGAGAAAGCGCCCGACTTCGTGCCAGCCGGGCGAGATCGCGCGGCCGAGAGTTGGCAGGCCGACCCCGACCCAGAGGTTCCACGCGGCGCGGGGGAGAGGCGCCGGTGGGACGCCGAAGTCGCGCAGCGCGGCGGTCGCGCCGGGCCGGAGCACGCGCGCGAGCTCCTGCAGGCCGGACGGCAGGTCGTCGAGGTAGCGCAGCACGTACGCCGCCGTGAGCCCGTCGAACGACCCGTCCTCGAAGGGCAGGTCTTCCGCGCCCGCCTCGACGAGCCGGATCCGTTGCGTCTCGGCGGCGAGCACGAGCCGGCGCTGGGCCTCGGCGAGCATCTCGGGGCTCTGGTCGAGACCGACGACGGAGCAGCCTCGCTGCCGCACGAGCTCGAGCGCGACCGCGGCGGTGCCGGTGGCGACGTCGAGGACGACGTCGTCTGGCCCGACGTTCTCGAGGCGGGAGACGAGGAAGCGGCGCCAACGTGGGTCCTGGCCGAACGAGAGCACCCGCGCGTACCGGTCGTAGGTCGGCCCGAGCGGCGCGAACAGGCCACGCGCGAGCTCGGTCGGGGTCGCGCTCACGCCGCTGAGTCTAAGCTCGTGACGCGGTGGCGCTACATCGTGACCTCAGGCGGATCGCCGAGGCGGCCGGCAGCTTTGCCGAGCCCGGCGAGGACGTGACCGGCATCGTCCCGACCGAGCCGGCGAACGGCCTCCGCCTCTACGTCTGCGCGTACGGGAACGACGAGGCGACGGGGTGGCTCGTCCTCGATGCCACCGGCGTCGCCGTCGAAGACCGCGCACTGGTCCACGAGGCGGTCTCGATCGCCGCCTTGTGCGAGGTTGCCGAGGACGCGGCCGGGGTCGAGCCGATCGCGCCGCGCGTCGCGACTCCGGCGCTGCTCGACGAGCTCGGCGCGAGCGGCGGTCCCGAGCTCGCTGCCGCCGTGAAGAGCGCTGGCGAGACGATCCAGGAGCTCGTCCGCGACGTCGAACGCGGCTACAAGCGTCCCCTCGGCTAGGCTGGGCCCATGGAAGGCAGCGGCTTCGGATTCCCGTTCGGCGGCGATCCCGAGGACCTGATGCGCAGCCTGCGCGAGTTCGCCGAGCAACAGGCGGAGTCGGTGCAGGAAGCGCAACGCGAGCAGTTCGCGACACTGACCCTGAACACGGCCGTGGAGCTCACGGCCGCTGCGCTACAGCAGCTTCAGCCAACCGGAGGCGCGGACGAGCAGGCGATCGCCCTTCGCGACGCGATGCGCGTCCTCTTCCCCGAGGCCGTGGCTCTGGTCAGCGCCGCGCGGCAGGGCTTCATGCGGGAGGGGTAAGGCTGAGCGGGTTGAGACGGCCGCGTCGGCGGAGCCGCCACGGCCTCTAACCGGCATCGTGAGCGATACCTCGGCGCAGCGCGTCAGGGGTCATGCGCGAGGGCTGAGCTCGGGCCGCGGGTGCTGTTCGGGGGCGAGCTTCTTTCCTGCTCGGATCAGGCCGGTTGCCAGCGCTCGGCGGAAGCGGTGGTCCCGCTCGTCGACCGGCCAGTAGCGCTTGAGCTCTGCAGCCCGCTCCTTGGCGAGCTGTGTGCGGATGTGCTGGTCGTACACGTCGCCTCCTCGTCTTGAGCTAAAGTATCTCGACGTCGAGAGAGATAGTACAGGGTCGAACCTCTTGACGTCAAGTAATTTTTGATCAAAAATTCTGAACCAATGGCCAAGGCGAAGACGCAAGCGGGCGACGAAGAGCAGGATCACGTCGACCGGTTCCTGGAAGAGACCGAGCTTCCGGGCGTCGACCTCGAGGTGGAGGGGATCGTCGACCGCATCAACGGGCTACGCAGGCGCTTCCATCGCATGCTGGACGACACGCTCGCCGATTTCGGCTTCAGCGAAGGGGAGTGGAAGGCGCTGAACCACCTCTGGCTCGCCGGACCGCCGTACCGGCGCCCGGTCGGAAAGCTCGCGAAGTGGGCCGACCTCTCGAGCGGCGCGATGACGAACCGGCTCGACCGGATGGAGGAGGCGGGCCTCGTGCGCCGCGTCCCGGACCCTGAAGACCGCCGCGGGGTCCTCGTCGAGCTAACCGAGGCCGGTCGCAAGGCCTGGAAGGAGTCGGTGAAGGCGCAGGCGGCGAAGGAGTCGCTGATCGCGGCGGCCCTCGACGCCGACGAGAAGCGACAGCTGAACTCGCTTCTGCGACGGCTGATGCGCGAGTTCGAGCGCCGCGAGCAGAAGACTCACTCGTAGAATCACGCCGCCCGTGAGCCTGGTCGACTCCGCGATCGTTCGCCTGCTGCCGGCGGTGCCCAAGCCGGTGGTGCGGAGAATCTCCGGTCGGTACATCGCCGGCGAGGAGCTCGACGACGCGGTGGAAGTCGTCCGCCGCCTGAACGCGCAGGGGAAGATGGCCACGATCGACGTCCTCGGCGAGGAGGCCGCGAACCCCGACGAGGCGCTTGTGATCGCGGCGGCGTACCGCGAGACATTCGAGGCGATCGAGCGCCACGGTCTCGACTCGACCGCTAGCGTCAAGCCGACGGCGCTCGGCCTGAAGCTCGGCTACGAGGTCTGCCGCGAGAACCTCGAGAGCGTCGTGCGCCACGCGGCCGAGCGAGGCAACTTCGTGCGCATCGACATGGAGGATTCCTCGACGACCGACGACACGCTGCGCCTCTATCGCGAGCTGCGCGAGGCCGGCCATGAGAACGTCGGCGTCGTGCTGCAGGCGCGGCTGAAGCGGACGCTCGCGGACGTGCGCGAGCTCACCGACCTGCGGCCGAACGTGCGGCTCTGCAAGGGCATCTACATCGAGCCGGCGGAGATCGCCTACCGGGACTTCGACTCGGTGCGCGCGAGCTTCGTGCAGGCGCTGGAGGAGCTGCTCGGCGCGGGCTGCTACGCGGCGATCGCCACCCACGACGAATGGCTCGTCGAGCAGGGCCAGCGCCTGGTCGCGGATCGCGGGCTGGGGCGCGAGGAGTACGAGTTTCAGATGCTTCTCGGGGTGCGGCCCTCGATGGGCGACGAGCTCGTCCGCGGCGGCCACCGCCTCCGGATCTACACGCCCTTCGGCCGCGACTGGTACGAGTATTCGTTGCGCCGCCTGCAGGAGAACCCGAAGATCGCCGGCTACATCGCCGCCGACACCGTCGGGCGCCTCATCCCCGGCCGCAACGGTTCCGCTCAACCCTCCAAGTAACAGACTGTTACAAGGACGCGCCGGGCCGAACCCTCGCGTTCATGCGGGTTCGAAGGGAGCAAGTAACAGACTGTTACTTGGGGTTCAGGGCTTGCGGGCGACGAGGATCAGGTCGCCCGGCACTCTGGTCTCGCGCCGGCCCCAGCGGTTCGGGTCCGGGAGCTCCTCGAGTCGCTCCAGCGCGAGGCCCGCTCCGCCGAGGGCATGGATCAGGCGCCCGAGCGGCCACGCGTCGAAGTAGCTCTCGTGCCAGCGCAGCATCTGGTCGAGGCACGCAGCGACCGGGTGCTCGTCGTAGAGGAACAGGATCCCGCCGTGCTTGAGCGCCGCCGCGATGCCGTGTGACCACTCGTTGAGGTCGCCGACCTCCGCCAGCGCGCCCCAGGACGAGTAGACGACGTCGAAGCGGCCGCGCCGCAGCTCCACGGGCAGCCCCTCAGGCGAAGCGGCCACCAGCGCCGCGTCGGGGAGCCGCTTCCGCGCTGCCACGACCGTCTCCTCCGAGGCGTCGACGCCGGTCACCAGCGCGCCGAGGCTCATCAGCGCCGCAGTCTCGCGGCCCGCGCCGCAGGCCAGGTGCAGCACGTGCCGACCGGCGATGTCGGGCAGACGCTCGCGCACCGGCTTCGGGAGCGTCCTGCTGCCACGCGCCGACGAGCGGCGGATCCGCTTGTGCGCCTCCTCCCAGGCGCGGAGATTGGTGTCCGTGGGCTCCATCACGCGATCAGCGAGAAGCCTCCGTCGACGATCAACGTATGTCCGCGCACCATCTCGGCGTCCGGTGAGCAGAGGAAGCAGACCGCGTCCGCGACGTCGCTCGGCTCCACCAGCCGCCCCGCAGGTGTCCGCGCGAGCCCCTCCGACACCATCCGCTCACGGTTCGGGAAGTGCTCGAGCGCTCCCGTCTCGACCACGCCGGCCGAGACCGCGTTCACGCGGATCCCGCGCGGGGCCAGCTCGACCGCCAGGTAGCGGACGACCGCCTCGAGCGCGGCCTTCGAGACGCCGACCAGCGTGTAGTTCTCCATTACGCGGATCGAGCCTAGGCTCGAGACGCCCACGATCGAGGAGCCGTCGGCCATCTTCGGCACGCACGCGCGCGCCAGCGTGAGCAGCGCCCGCGCGTTGGCCGAAAGCGTCCAGTCCCAGTGCTTGTCCTCGGTCTCCAGCGCCGGCCTGATCACGCCGGTCGCCGCGTTGTGGACGAGCGCGTCGAAGGGCCCGAGCTCGGCCGCTTCCTGCGCCACCCGCTCGGACGCGACGTTGCCGCGCAGGAGGAGCGGCTCGGCGCCGGCCGCGCGCAGCTCCTCGGCGGTCTCCTCGGCGGCGCGGTCGTTGCGGAGGTATCCGACCGCCACCCGTACCGCTCCTCGCTCCGCGAAGCGCAGCGCGATCGCCTTGCCGATCCCGCGCGAACCGCCCGTGACCAGCACGGACGCTCCTTCGAAGCTCATCGCTGCCGCGGTAGCGGCTCGTCGGCGGGGGCGGAGCTCTGGATCTCCTCCCAGCCGGGCACGTCCCGTCGCACCCGCGGGCCTTCGTCCGCCTTGCTCGACGCGTGACCGAGCCGGTCGAGCAGGTCCATCTTCTCCTCCGCGTACCGCCGCACCTCGTCGTCCTTCGGCAGGTCCAGCACGAGTTCGCGCACGCGCGCGCGAAGCTGGTAGGCGAAATGCGGCGTCGCCGGCCCGACGAGCCGGTCGATGTCGTCCCGGGTCGGCTCCCGCTGCGGCATGGCGAGAAGCCTACTGGGTAGGTTCAGAGCGATGCGCCGTCCGGAGTTGGCCGACCTGATGCTGCTCGCGACGGTGACGATCTGGTCGCTCAACTTCACCGTCACGAAGTACGTCCTCAACCAGGGCTTCAAGCCGCTCGCGTACGGAGGGATCCGGTTCGGTGCCGCGGCGGCGCTTTTCGCGGGAGTCACCTACGCGCGCGAGCGCTCGTTCAGCCTGCGCCGGCGCGACATCGGCTTCATCGTCGGCGCCGCGATCGTCGGCATCACGCTGAACCAGGTCGCCTTCGTCTACGGGACGAAGCTGACGACGGCGGCGACCGTGGCGCTGATCTTCGGGACGATGCCGATCCTCACCGCGCTGTTCGCGCGGGCAGGGGCGGATCGAGCAGCTGCACTCGCGCTTCTGGCTCGCGGCCGGCGTCTCGTTCGCCGGCGTGGTGATGGTTGCGGCCGGCGCCGAAGGCGGGATCACCGGCAACGTCTGGGGCTACCTGCTCGACCTGGCCGGCGCGGCCACGTGGGCCGCCTACTCGGTTGCGATCGCGCCACTCATGCGCCGCTACACAGCCGCACGGCTCAGCGCGTACGCGCTCGCGATCGGCGCCGCCCCGCTGCTCGTCGCCGGAGCGCCGCAGCTCGCGGCACAGGACTACGCGTCGCTGCCGGGCCTCGTCTGGCTCGCGTTCGCGTTCGCCGTCGTCGGCCCGCCCTTCGTCACGAACCTGCTCTGGTTCAACGCGATCCACCGGGTCGGCCCCTCGCGGGCGGCGATCTACACGAACCTGCAGCCGTTCCTCGGCGCGGTCTTCGCCTTGCTGATCCTGTCGGAGTCGATGACGCGCCTGCAGGTGGCCGGCGGCCTGCTGATCGCCGTCGGGATCACTTTGTCCGCGCGGCGGGAGCCGGCGGTCGTCGCGCAACCCACACGCGCTCGGTGAACAGGCTTCGCGAGCGCCTCGCGAGGACGCCGCCCGGGTACCGCTTCTCGATCGGCCGCATCCTCGCGATCTACTCGGGCCTGATGGTCGCGCTGCTGCTGGCGGCGCTCGACCAGACGATCGTCGCCACCGCGCTGCCGAAGGTCGTCTCCGAGCTCGGCGGGATCACGCAGTACTCGTGGGTCTTCACCGGGTACATGCTCGGCTCGACGGTGACCGTGCCGCTGTACGGGAAGCTCGGCGATGCGCACGGACGGAAGCCGCTGTTCATCGTCGCGATCTCGATCTTCCTCGTCGGCTCGGCGCTCTGCGGCGCCGCGCAGAACATGGTCGAGCTGGTGATCTTCCGCGCCGTCCAGGGCGTCGGTGCCGGCGGCCTCTTCCCGCTGACGCTTGCCATGGTCGGGATGATCGTGCCGCCGCGCGACCGCGGGCGATACCAGGGGCTGATCGGCTCCGTATTCGCTGCCGCCTCGATCATCGGGCCGCTCGTCGGCGGGTTCATCGTCGACAACGCGAGCTGGCGGTGGATCTTCTACGTCAACCTCCCCGTCGGCGGGCTCGCCCTCGTCGTGATCCTGGTGACGATGCCCAAGCGCCCGTACCGGCAGGAGCACTCGATCGACTGGCTTGGTGCGGCGGTGCTGGCGCTCGGCACGACCGCGCTCCTGCTGGGCCTCGTCTGGGGCGGCCAGGACTACCCCTGGGGCTCGGTCCAGGTGCTCGGCGCGCTTGCCGTGGCGGCCGTGCTCCTTGCGCTGTTCTGGCTCGTCGAGCTGCGCGCCCGGGAGCCGATCCTGCCCTTCGCGCTGCTGCGAAACCAGACCGTCGCCTCGAGCGTCGCCTGCATGGGCCTGGTCGGCGCAGCCATGTTCGGCACGATCAGCTTCGTGCCGCTGTTCGTGCAGGGCGTGATCGGAACCTCGGCCACGTCCTCAGGTGTCGTGCTGACCCCGCTGATGCTCGGCGCGGTGACGACGAGCTTCCTCTCCGGCCAGATCGTCTCGCGGACCGGCCGCTACCGGCCGAACACGCTGATCGGTCCGGTCGTGCTCGGGATCGGGGAGCTGCTGCTCTGGCGGATGGGCGTGAACACCACGAACGCCGAGGCCGCGCGGAACATGGTCATCGCGGGCGTCGGGCTCGGGATGATGATGCAGATCTTCGTCCTCTCGGTGCAGAACTCGGTGCGGCGGGCGCAGATGGGCTCGGCGACCGCGCTGACGCAGTTCTCTCGCTCGATCGGCGCCACCCTCGGTGTGACGCTCATGGGCGTGATCGTGAACCAGCAGCTCCCGCCGCAGGTCAGCGCGCACGGCGCGGTGATCCACCGGCTGCCCACCGCGGGGCGCGTGGCGCTGGCGGACGCGTTGCACCCGGCGTTTCTCTTGGCGGCGGCGCTGTGCGCGGCGGTATTCCTGATCTCGCTGCTCTGGGTGCGCGAGGTCCCGCTGCGCGAGGGTTTCGAAGAGACGCCCGTCGGCGACGAGGCCCCCCCGCAGCCAGCCGCACGAGGCGTTCGCTAGCGAACGCCGTCATCAGGACGAGCGGGCTTTGCCCGCTCGTCCGTCCGCGCCGCCGACCCGCACGGCCTGTTTCACCGAAAAACGATCTAAGATCCGAGTCGTGAGCGCGACCGACTTCATGCCGCTCGACGGGTGGGACCACGTCGAGCTGTGGGTCGGCAACGCGAAGCAGGCGGCGTACTTCTACGAGCACGCGTTCGGCTATACGCGCACGGCATATGCCGGCCCGGAGACAGGCGTGCGGGACCGCGCGTCCTACGTGCTCGAGCAGGGCGAGATCCGGCTCGTCGTGACGAGCGGCCTGCGCGCGGACAGCGAGGTGACGCAGTTCGCCTGCCGCCACGGCGACGGCGCCAAGGACGTCGCGCTGGAGGTTCCGAGCGCAGACGAGGCCTACCGGCAGGCCGTCCAGCGCGGCGCGCGGGGCATCACCGAGCCGCACTGGGTCGAGGACGACTTCGGCCGCGTCGAGCTCGCGTCGATCGGGACGTACGGCGACGTCGTCCACACCTTCGTCAACCGCCGCGAGTACGCCGGGCCGTACCTGCCGGGCTACCGCTCGACGACCGAGAACGGCCAGACCGGCGCGGGCGTCGGGCTGCTAGCGCTCGACCACGTCGTCGGCAA
>JBKPFI010000265.1:0-2824 GCA_046728775.1 Actinomycetota bacterium
CCTTAAGACGGGCGCACCGGCAAAGCCGGCACGCCCTCTCTGGTCGGCGTCGCAAGCGAGCGCCTTAAGACGGGCGCACCGGCAAAGCCGGCACGCCCTCTCTGGTCGGCGTCGCAAGCGAGCGCCTTAAGACGGGCGCACCGGCAAAGCCGGCACGCCCTCTCTGGTCGGCGTCGCAAGCGAACGCCTTAGTGGGGAAGCCACGCGTCGGGGTCGGAGGCGATCCGCGAAACCTCTTCCGGCAGTCGGTCGGCTGCGACGTCCGCCAGCGTCACCGTCTCGAGCACCGCGCGCAGGTTGCCGCGGACCGCGATCCAGACCTGCCGTAGCGGCTCCGCGGCGCCGGCGTACTCGACCTGCTCGGGCCGCTCGCCGCGCACGTTCGCGATCGGGCCCTCGACCGCGCGGATCACGTCGGCGAGCGAGATCTCGTCGGGCGCCTTCGCCAGCCAGGAGCCGCCCTCGGCGCCTCGCTGGCTCTGCACGAGGCCCGCGTGCTTGAGGTCGAGCAGGATGTTCTCGAGGAACTTGAGCGGGATCCCCTGCGCCTGGGCGATCCGGTCGCCCTTCTTCGGCCTGCCGTCGGCTGCCGCGGCGAGCTCCGCTCCCGCGCGGAGCGCGTAGTCCACCTTCGCCGAGACCCGCATCGCCTCCCGATTCTCGCACGCGTCTCGTCGCTGCCCGCGGGGGCACGCGATACGCTCGCGCGGTGTCGACCGAGACCGACTCGACCGAGGCGAAGCTCCGGCGGCTGGAGGAGCTGCGCGAGCAGGCGCGCCACGCGGGGAGCGACCGAGCGGTCGAGCGCCAGCGCTCCGAGGGGAAACTGCTCGCGCGCGAGCGGGCGGAGAAGCTGCTCGATCCCGGCTCCTTCGTCGAGCTCGACCGCTACGCGCGCCACCGGGAGTCCGAGTTCGGCATGCGCGAGCGGCGGCCGTACGGCGACGCCGTTGTCACCGGCTACGGGATGATCTTCGGCCGGCGCGTCTTCGTCTTCTCCCAGGACTTCACCGTCTTCGGCGGCTCGCTGAGCGAGGTCTTCGCCGAGAAGATCTGCAAGGTGATGGACCTGGCCGCGAAGTTCGGCTGTCCGGTGATCGGGATCAACGACTCGGGCGGCGCGCGCATCCAGGAGGGCGTCGTCTCGCTCGCCGGCTACGCGGAGATCTTCTGGCGCAACGTGCAGTGGTCGGGTGTGATCCCGCAGATCAGCCTGATCATGGGCCCATGTGCCGGCGGCGCGGTGTACTCGCCGGCGATCACGGACTTCGTCGTGATGGTCGAGGGCAGCTCGTACATGTTCATCACGGGGCCCGACGTGGTGAAGACCGTCACCGGGGAGGAGGTCAGCTTCGAGGAGCTCGGCGGCGCGACCACGCACGCGGCCAAGTCCGGGGTCGCGCACTTCATCAGCCCGGACGAGGAGGCCTGCCTCGAGGACGCGCGCTACCTGCTCTCGTTCCTGCCGCAGAACAACGTCGACGCGCCGCCCTGGGCGGAGCCGTCAGACCCGGCGGCGCGCGAGGACGCGGAGCTCGATTCGCTGATCCCGGACGACCCGGCGAAGCCGTACGACATGAAGGAGGTCGTGCGCCGAGTAGTCGACGACGGCGAGTTCATGGAGGTGCATGAGCGCTGGGCCGAAAACCTGATCTGCGGCTTCGCCCGGCTGAACGGGTACTCGGTGGGTGTCGTCGGCAATCAGCCGCGCTCGCTAGCGGGCGTGCTCGACATCGACTCGTCCGTGAAGGGCGCGCGCTTCGTCCGCACTTGCGACGCCTTCAACATCCCGCTGGTCACGGTCGTCGACGTGCCGGGGTTCCTGCCTGGGACGGCGCAGGAGTGGGGCGGGATCATCCGCCACGGTGCGAAGCTGCTCTACGCCTACGCCGAGGCGACGGTGCCCAAGCTCGCCGTGATCACGCGCAAGGCGTACGGCGGCGCCTACGACGTCATGAGCTCGAAGCACATCCGCGCCGACTTCAACTTCGCGTGGCCGACCGCCGAGGTCGCGGTGATGGGGCCCGAAGGCGCGGTCAACATCGTCTTCCGCAAGGAACTCGAGGAGGCGGACGATCCGGAGGCGCGGCGGGCCGAGCTGATCGAGGACTACCGCGAGCGGTTCGCGAACCCCTTCGTCGCGGCCGAGCGGGGTTACGTGGACGATGTGATCGAGCCGCGGCGCACCCGGCCGGTGCTCGCGGACGCGCTGGAGACGGCGCTGACGAAGCGCGAGCGCCGCCCGCCTCGGAAGCACGGGAACATCCCGCTTTAGGTGCTTCCGTGCCGGACTCCCGGGCCGTCCTCTCGTTCGGGGGCCTCGCCTCCGGGCCTTTCGCCCCTTAGTTCGGTTCGCCCAGCCTCCTCCCCGAGGCGATCGTATCCGGGAAGGTCGCACGTGTCTGTCACGGGACCGTGACGAAAGCGTGCCGCCACGTGGCCCGTCGCCAGGGAAGGAGCGGCCGCCGCGAAGGCGGCGCTACGACGCGACCGCGGCGACGCGGGGCAGGTCGGCGTGCTCGCCGATCTCCGCCGCGATCGCCTCCACGATCACCGGGTCGAACTGGCTTCCGGCGCAACGCCTCAGCTCTGCGATCGCCTCCTCCGGGGCGACTCGCCGGCGGTACACCCGCTCGGACGTCATCGCATCGTAGGCGTCGGCGACGAAGATGATCCGCGCCCCGAGCGGGATCCGCTCGCCGGGCAGGCCGTCCGGGTAGCCGCTGCCGTCCCAGCGCTCGTGGTGGTGGAGCACCCAGTCGGCGACGGGATCGACGCCGAGGCTCTCGAGCATCCGGAAACCGATCTGCGGGTGACGCTCGAG
>JBKPFI010000215.1:0-9796 GCA_046728775.1 Actinomycetota bacterium
GGATGCCGATCACCTTGTGGTCGGTGTTGATGCGGAAGTAGTCGCGCCAGCTGCGGGCGCCGTGGCCGGAGTGGTCCTCCGGCTGCGTCGGCGCGCCGCGGGCGTACCGCAGCCAGTAGTCGAAGCCGCCGATCCCGGCGAGGAAGCCGAGGGGCGCGGCCGTCAGCTCGACCGTCGTGATCACCTGGCCGTCCCAGATCGGGTGCCAGCCCTCGGCCCAGCGCACGAGCACCGTGAGCCCGGCGCCGATCCCGAAGAAGAGGGCGGTCATCCAGGGCACACGTAGCCAGCCCGGCGCCAGCAGCCGCCGCCAGCCGGTCGGCGGCGCGGGCGGCGGCGGATGCTCGGCCTGTGTCTCGTGCTCGTGGAAGCCGACGACCGCCTCGCTCACTGCGAGCCTCCCGCTAGGAACTGCACGAGCGCGTCGAGCTGCTGCTTCGGCAGGCTGCTGAACGTCCCCGGCATCACGCCCTTGGGATAGCCCGGCTCGACGTACGCGTCTGGATCCACGATCGACTCTCGGATGAACGGCTGCAGCGGCTTCCCGGCACGCTGAGCGAGCTGAGGGAGCTTATCGAGGTCGGGCCCCACGGTTCCCTTCGCATTCGCGGGCTTGAAGGTGTGGCAGGCGTCGCAGCCGTTGGAGACGAAGAGCTGCTTCGCCGACGGTCCGGCCGCCCCGCCGGCGCCGGTCGCTCCGCCCGGCCGTTGCCTCGCCCACGCGCGGAACTTCGGCGTGGTCATCACGATCGCCTCGGAGCGCATCAACGCGTGGCCGAGCCCGCAGAGCTCCGTGCAGATCACCGGGAAGGTGCCGAGCCGCTTCGGCGTGATCACCAGCTTTTCGATCGGGGGTCCGGGGACGGCGTCCTGCTTTTGGCCGAACTCGGGCACCCAGAACGAGTGGATGACGTCGAGCGAGTTCAGCCTGAGCTGCACCGGCGTGTGGACCGGCAGGCGGAGCGTCGCCGAGGTCGCGTTGCCGAAAGCCGGATACTTGAAGAGCCACGCGAACTGCTGCGCGGTCACATCGACGACGAGCGGCTTCAGCGGATCGCGCTGAGCGCCGGCCGCCGAGGCGCTCGGCAGGTGCTCGTTCTTCGCCAGCACCACCGCGCTGACGATCGAGATCGCCGTCACGAGGGCCGCGGGGACCGCCGTCCAGGCGATCTCGAGGCCGGTGTGGCCGTGGATCGGCGGCCCGTCCGTGTCGTCGCCCGGCCGCACGCGGAACTTGAGCAGGGCGTAGACGATCACCGCCGCGACGAGGGCGAAGATCGAGATGCAGATCACGGTGACGAACCAGAAGACGAAGTCGATCCGGTCGGCCTGTTTGCTGGCGGGGTCCGGCAGCCACGGGACGAGGAGGGCCACGACTGCGGCACCGGCCCCGAAGAGGATCCCCAGGAGGACGAGCTGAACGATCGATCCCCTGCGCACCGGCTCCGAGACTACTCGACGCGGAGGCGGCGCAGACAGAGAAGCGACAACCGCCGCCGCGCCTCTTGAAACTCCTGCAACGAGCAAGGTTCGGGACGCCGTGAAACGGGGTATACGGGCCGGACAACCCCGCAAGGAGGACTCATGGGACTTGGTGTAAGCCTTCTGTTGATCGCCGCCGGCGCGATCCTCGCCTTCGCGGTCAACGCGGACATCTCGGGCGTGGACGTGCAGACGATCGGCTGGATCCTGCTGGTCGTGGGCATCGTCGGCGCGGTGCTTTCGATGATCTTCTGGTCGTCGTGGGCCGGCCCCGGCTACTGGTCGCGCCGTCGCGGCGGCTATGTCGACGAGGCACCCCCGCCGGGCTACTAACGGCAGGAGACGCAACCACGTACGTGCTTCGGGGCGGCCGCAAGGCCGCTCCGTACGTTTGGAAGCAGTGGGGCCGGGTGAGACTCCGCCGGAGGAGGACGCCTGTGGGGACTGCACACGATGCGCCGCCGCTGCAGCAAAACGAGTTCGTGCTGATCGCCTCCCACGAGCTGCGAACTCCGATCTCGGTCGTTCACGGCATCGCGGCGACGCTCGACGCGCGGATCGACGACCTCGACGAGGACCAGGTTCACGCGCTGCTCGGGACGCTTGTCCAGCAGACCGACCGGCTGCGCGACCTCGCCGACCAGCTGCTCGACCTCACGCGGATCGAGTCCGGCAGCCGGACCGGCCACGCTGAGCGCTTTCACCCGCGCGAGCGGCTCGAGGACCTGCTGCCCCGGATCGCGGCAGACCGGCTCGACGACGTCCGGCTGCTCGTCGACGGTGACTGCGAGCTCGTCGCCGACGTCAACGCGTTCGAGCGCGTGGCGGCGAACCTGATCGTCAATGCGCTCCGCTACGGCGACGGCCCGGTCCAGGTCCGCTCCGGGAACGGCGAAGGCTTCCGCCTCGTGGTCGAGGACCGCGGTGAGGGCGTCGACCCGGAGTTCGTGCCGCACCTGTTCGAGCGCTTCAGCCGCAGCAACGAGACGCGCCGCGCGGGCGCGCCCGGGGCCGGGCTCGGGCTCTCGATCGCGTCCGCCTACGCCGCAGCGCTCGGCGGCCGCCTCGAGTACGAGCCGGCCGAGCCGCACGGCGCCCGCTTCACGTTGTCGCTACCGGCAGCTCGAAGCTGAACCGCGAGCCTTCGCCTTCCCGCGACTCGACCCAGATCGTGCCGTTCATCCGCCGCACCAACTCGCGGCTGATGTAGAGGCCGAGGCCGGTGCCGCCGACCCCGCGGGAGAGGTTGGGGTCGACGCGGTAGAACTTGTCGAAGATCCTGCGCTGCTCGGCCTGCGGGATCCCGAGCCCCTCGTCGGCGACACTGAACTGCACGGCGTGCTCGCGGCGCGCGACCTCGACCTCGACGCGGCCGCCTGCGGGCGAGTACTTGATCGCGTTGTCGACGAGGTTCGTCAGCACCTGGCGCACCTTGTCCGGGTCGCCGGCCACCGGGGGCAGGTCCCGCTCGCAGGAGAGCGCGAGCTCGACCCCTGGGCGCAAGTGCGCCCTCGCGGCTTCGATCACGGTCTGCGTCAGGTAGCGCGGGTCATGGCTGCCGAGCTCGAGCTGTAGACGGTCGGCGTCGAGACGGCTCGCCCAGAGGATGTCGTTCACGGTGCGCGCGAGCCGGTCGGACTCGGTCGCGATCACTCCCATCAGGTTGCTGCGCTGCTCCTCGTCGAGCGAGAGGTCGTCCCGCTGCAGGGTCAGCGCCGCGCCGTAGATCGCGGCGAGCGGCGTGCGCAGCTCGTGGGAGACGGTCGAGACGAAGTCGCTTCTGAGCTCCTCCAGCACGCGGTCCTCGGTCAGGTCGCGGAAGGCGTAGACGGTGCCCTCTGCGAAGCCGACGGCTGCGATCGAGAGCCAGAGCTCGCGGTCTGGGAGCTCCAGCGGAAGCGTCTCCACGCTCCTGGCGACGGCGGGCGCAGTCGCCACGGGGATCCGTCCCGCGATCGCCTTCCAGCCAGGGATCGCCTCGTCGGCGACGCGTCCGACGACCTCGTCTGTCCGCAGGTGGGTGACCGCCTCGGCGGCGCGGTTCCAGAGGCGGACGACCCCGGCCTTGTCGAGCATGAAGACGCCGTCGCCGATGTGCTCGAGCACGCGCGCGGCGTCGGCCCGCCGCTCCGCCTCGGCGAAGAGCAGTGCGTTGTCGACAGCGACGGCGGCCCGCCTCGCGAGCTCCTGCGCGGTCGCGAGGTCGTAGTCGCCGAAGTGCCGCTCCGGCTGGTCCGAGAGCAACGTGATCGCACCGACCACGCGGCCGCGGGCGATTAGCGGGACGGACATGACCGAGCTGATGCCGATCGCGCGGAGCACCGACAACTGCTTCGGGTCGCCGCCGGCCGCCTCGCGCAGGTGGTCGTCCGTGACGTCGCGGATCAGCTCCGGGCGCCCCGTCCGGACGACGAAGCCGGGCCCGTGCGGGGCGTCCGGCCGCGGCGGGAAGCGCTCCTGGAACTCGTAGGCCTTGGCCGGAAGCTTCGGGTCGGTGTGCGCGACGGCGACCCGCTCGAGCCGGCCGTCGAGGCCGACCATGTCGATGATGCACCAGTCGCCGAGGTACGGGACGGCGAGCACGCTGAGCCGCTGGAGGGCCGTGGCGTGGTCGAGCGTCGAACCGAGGAGCTCACTCGCCTCGGCGAGGAACTCGAGGCGCCTGCTCGCGGCCCGCTCGCTCTCGTAGAGCCGCGACTGCTCGATCGCGAGCGCGACGCGGTCGGCGAGCAGCTGCAGCGTCCGCTCGTCGTCCTTCGTGAACACACGCGGCTGGACCGACCCGACGTGCAGCACTCCGAGCAGCCGCCCCTCCACGAGCAGCGGCACGCCGAGCAGCGATTTGAGGCCACGCTTCATGAGCAGCGGGTTGACGACGTCGGCGTGCTCGACGTCCGGAATGAACACCGGCGTACGCTCGGCCGCCACGCGCCCGGCAAAGCCTTTGCCCATCGGGATGCGGACCCCGGCCTCGACCTCCTCCTCGAGTCCGCGCGCCCAAGATGCAACGAGCTCCTGGCCGGCGTCGTCGAGCAGCAGCGCCACCGCCGTGTCGGTGCGCATGACCCTGCGAATGCCGTCGAGCAGCTTTTCGAGCACCTCGTCGAGGTCGAGGTGGGTCAGCGCGGCCTCGGAGATCACCTCGAGGTCGCGCAGCCGCTCGAAGGCCTCTTCGGCCCTCGTCCGCGCCTCGCGCTCCCGTGAGAAAAGGACGGCGTTGTCCACGGCGAGGGCAGCGCGGCTCGCGAGGCCCGTCGCGAGCACGAGCTCGGCCTCGCCGTACGTGCGGCCCGACTCGGAGGTCGCCAGCGTCAGCGCCCCGATCGTGCGCGCCCGCGCGACGAGCGGCACGGCGATCGCCGAGCGCGGCGCCAGCTGGGTCATCAGCTCGAGGTGCCGCTCGTCCCGCACGGTCTGCCTGAGCGAGTTCTCGTCGAACTCGGCAAAGAGCACAGGCTCGCCCGTGCGAAGCGCCTGCGCAGCCGGCTGCGGCGAATCGATCGTCGGCGGGTAGAGCGCCCGCAGCTCGCGCAGGACCTCTTCCTTCTGCGGGTCCGCTGCGGCGGCGGCGACCTGCTGGATCGTGACGCCGTCGTCGCCAACCACGTCGACGATGCTCCAGTCGGCCAGCGTCGGTACGGCCAGGCGCGCCACCTGGAGGAGCGTTTCCTCCCAGTCGAGCGACTGCGCCAGCGCCTCGCCCGCCTCCGCGAGGAAGCGGACGCCGCCCTCGGGCGAGATCGAGTCGCGGGCGATCACGCGCGCGGCGCGCTCGCCGCAGAGATCGTGAGCCACACCCCGCCTGGCTCAGGGATGTGCTGATCGAGCATCAGCTGCCCTCCGGACCGCTCGGAACCCTCTCGGCGGCCAACTCTAGCGCCGAACGTGGATCGGTAACGTAGCGCCGTGGACCCGGAGCGAGCCCGCCAGCTGCTGGCCGCCGAGCGCGAGCGCATCGAGCGCGCCCTGGCCCGCCTCCGCCACCAGGAGTCGGGCGAGGAGGCCGACGAGGAGGATCCCGGCAACCTCGCGTCCGAGCTGTACCAGGACGAGCTCGATGAGGGCCTTTCCGACGATCTGCGAGAGCAGCTCGCCGCGGTCGAGCGCGCCGAGGAGCGGCTCGCGGCCGGGACGTATGGGCTCTCCGTCGAGAGCGGCGAGCCGATTCCCGACGAGCGCCTCGAGGCGCTCCCGACCGCAGAGCGGACCGCCGCGGAAGAGGCGCGCCGCCGCGCCTAGGGAACAGACCGGGCCCGCCGGACGTTTACGTCTGTGTCGGCGGCCGCGTAGCGCGGCTGCCGCGACTACGTAAGGAGGAACTCTCTGTGACGCAGCATCCAGACCTGCATCTGCTCGACGTGCGCTGCTCGAACTGCGGCGCGGAATTCGTGCTGCGTTCCACCGCGGGCTCGCTCTCGGTGGACGTCTGCTCGAACTGCCACCCGGCCTATACCGGGCGCGCGCGCACGGTCGCGAGCGGCGACCGCGTCGAGCGCTTCAACCGCCGTCGCGCACTCGCGGCCGCCTGACCGGGCGGCCGCGCGCGCCGGCGCGCGCCGCGCGAGAGACTGGGCGCGTGGTCCGCCGAGCCCTCTACGCCCTGCTCGCGCTGGGCCCGATCGTCGTCGTGCTCGACCATGCGACCGACGCCGGCGACCTCACGCTGTTTCCGCTCGCCGCGATCGCGCTGGTCCCGCTGGCGTGGCTAATCGGCGAGGCGACCGAGCAGGCGGCTCGCTTTACCGGAGCCGGCGTCGGCGGCTTCCTGAACGCGAGCTTCGGCAACGCGCCCGAGCTGATCATCGCGCTCGTTGCCGTGTCCGACGGCCTCGCCGAGGTCGTTCGCGCCTCGCTCACCGGCTCGGTCGTCGGAAACCTCCTGCTCGTCCTCGGCTTCGTCCTGCTGGTCGCGCGGCCGGGGCCGATCGACCGCACCTCGGCTTTCGTCTCGCTCGCGACCGTCCTGTTCGCGGTGCTGCTACTGCTCGCGGCCTCCGTACCGGGCTTCCACGGCGATCCGGACCGCGAGTCGCTGGCCGTGTGGTCGCTGCCGATCGCGATCGTCCTGCTGACGGTACGGATCCTCGTCAACAGGCGCTCGCTGCGACGGCATCGGCAGATGCAGACGGTGGTGGCCCCGGAAGACGGCTGGTCGCTGCAGCTCGCGCTCGCAGTGCTCGCGGCGGCGACCGTGTCGACGGCGCTCGTCTCCGAAACGCTCGTCGGGTCGCTCGAGGAGTTCGCGCGGCAGGTCCACCTCTCCGAATTCTTCGTGGCGGTCGTGATCGTCGCGATCGTCGGAAACATCACAGAGCACGGCAGCGCCGTGTTGCTCGCGGCGCGCGGCCAACTGAGGCTCGCGGCGGAGATCGGGCTGGCGTCGGCGAGCCAGGTCGCAGGCTTCCTCTTCCCGGCTGTGGCGATCCTCTCCTGGGCGATCGACCCGCTCGCTCTGAGCATGCGGCCGATCGAGCTCGCGAGCATGGGCGGCGCCACGCTCCTCGTCTCGTTCGCCCTCTTCCCGCCGAGGACCTCGCGGCTGGCGGGCACGCTGCTCGTGGCTGCCTACGCCGCGCTGGTGGTCGTGTTCTACGTCGCCGGAGAGAGGTAGGGCGAGGCCTCGTGCGGGACGCCCGCGGCAGCGTAGGCGTCGTCCTCGTCGAGAGTCTCGTGCTCGAGCAGCGCGGTCACGAGCGAGTCGAGCTTGTCGCGATTCTGCTCGAGTAGCGTGACGACCTCCCGGTGCGACTGGTCGACGATGCGGCGCACCTCAGCATCGACGAGCTTCTGCGTGTCCGGCGAAGCCTCGGCGGTTCCCGGGAGGAGCGGGCCGGCCCCGTCTCGGGGCAGCACCGCGACGGGCCCGATGACAGAGCTCATGCCCC
The DNA here is from genome assembly GCA_046728775.1 of Actinomycetota bacterium. Lineage (GTDB taxonomy): Bacteria > Actinomycetota > Thermoleophilia > Gaiellales > Gaiellaceae > AC-32. The sequence goes on from JBKPFI010000215.1 coordinate 7,368, forward strand.
AGCGGCCGACCATCTGGCGGGCAATCTCGGTCAGCTGCTGGATGTCGGACTCGGCGCCGGTGCTCGTCTCGCCGAAGACCACTTCCTCGGCCGCCCGGCCGCCGAGCGCAACCTTGATCTTCGCCCCGACCTCCGGCTCGCGGTAGTTGAACCGGTCGCTCTCCGGGGCCGCGAACGTGACGCCGAGCGCCATGCCGCGGGGAATGATCGAGACCTTCCGCACCGGGTCCGCGCCTTCGGTGAGCATGCCGACGATGGCGTGGCCGGCCTCGTGGTAGGCGGTACGGCGCCGGTCATCCTCGGTCATCATCACCTGCCGCTCGGCCCCCAGCACGATCCGCTCGAGCGAGTCGGTGAAATCCGACTCGGTGACCGTCTCGTGGTTCCGCCGCGCGGCGAGCAGGGCGGCCTCGTTGACGAGGTTGGCGAGGTCCGCCCCCACCATGCCCGGCGTGGTGGCCGCGATCCTGCCGAGGTCGACGTCCGGCGCGAGCGGCACACCGCGCGTGTGCACCCGGAGGATCGCCTCGCGCCCGGCACGGTCGGGCGGCTGCACGGCCACCCGCCGGTCGAAGCGGCCGGGCCGCAGCAGGGCCGAGTCGAGTACGTCCGGCCGGTTGGTCGCTCCGATCACGATCACGCTCGTCGAGCTGTCGAAGCCGTCCATCTCGGTCAGGATCTGGTTCAACGTCTGCTCGCGCTCGTCGTTGCCGCCGCTAAAGCCGGCGACGCCGGACGTGCGCGAGCGGCCGATCGCATCGAGCTCGTCGATGAACACGATCGCCGGTGCGGACGTCTTCGCCTGCTCGAAGAGGTCGCGGACGCGCGACGCCCCGACGCCGACGATGGCCTCGACGAACTCGGAGGCGGCGAGGGAGAAGAAGGGCGCGTTCGCCTCGCCGGCGACCGCGCGCGCGAGCAGGGTCTTGCCGGTCCCCGGTGGGCCGGAGAGCAGCACGCCGTGCGGGATCCGACCGCCGAGCTTGCGGTACTTCTCCGGGTGGCGGAGGAAGTCGACCACCTCCGTAAGCTCGTCCTTCGCCTCGTCGATCCCCGCGACGTCCGCGAAGGTGACCTTGTCGCCGGACGGCTGGTAGCGCCGGGCGCGCGAGCGGCCGAACGAGCCCAGGACGTTCTGCACGTTCCCCGCCCGCCGGAAGAGCCAGAACAGCAGCAGGATGAAGAGGATCGTCGGCCCGAAGCCGAGGAGGAGGTTCTGCCACCACGGGATCCCCGTGTCGAGCGGCTGGGCGTTGACCGTCACGCCCTTCTTCTGCAGCAGGTTCGAGAGGGCGTCGTTGTTGGCGAACGTCGGAATCTCGGTCTTGAAGCGTGTGGTCGGCTTCGAGTCCTTGAAGCGCACCTTCTTGGTGAAGGTGCCCTGGATCGCCGTGCCCTTCGAGGTGATCTCGTCGACGTTCCCCGCCTTGACCTGGTTCAGGAAGAACGGGCTGTACGGGATGCGGACCCGGGACGGCGGCTGGGTCGAGCGCGAGCTGAGGTAGAAGTTGAACGCCAGCAGCGCGATCGCGAAGAGAATCCAGCCGCGGCTGAGCCGCCACCACGGCCGCTGCGGCGAGGTCGGCGAGGACCCGCGCGGGGCCGGCGGCGCGCTGGAGTCCCTCTTCCGATCCTCGCGAACCTCGGTCATCGCATCCTCCGCAGAGAGTACGCCTTTCACGCCGGGTGGTCTCGGGGCTCACCCGGGGTTGCGAGCATTTCGCACAGCCGACGCCGGCGGCGATCGCGACTGTCTCGATGAAAACGAGCGCGCCGATCAGAAGAGCCGCTGGAGCGTGGTCGCCGCCCGCAGGTCGATCGAGTCGGCGAATGCAGCGACGCATGCGCCGCCGCGACCGACATGGCGTGAGCGCAAATGGGCGTCGGAGAGCGCCGCCCGGTTTCGGCGCGGAGCGATGCTATCCGCCCATGGGAAACGTCTCTCGAACGCGCATTCGGTCCAGCTCGTACTCCTCCTGAAGAGTCGCCTCCGTGACGACGCAGTGAACCGGCAGCAGGGGCTCGACGCGCTCCTTCGCCTGCTCGAACGTCGCGTTGTCGGGGTTCGCATACCTTGTCAGGGTCGCGTGAGGCGGCGGGTCGGAGCCCGGCTGCCCGTAGGGCGGACACTCTGGGTACATCGCCCAGAGCGCCCGCATGGTCGCGCGAAGCTCATCGTCTGGCTCGGGCACCGCATAGGCGACAACGCCCGGAAACTCGGTTACGCGGGTGAGGTCGAACTCGAGCGGTGGCCGCTGGCCGAAGAACACCCGCAGCCGCTCGAGGTCCTCCTCGCTCACCTCCGCCGCGGACAACCAGGGGTAATGAAGGGTGAGCGAGAACGGAATGTGCTCCGGAATCCGCTCCGGATACAGCTCGCGGTGTGCAAGCGCAAGCTCGGGATCGACGTGCTCGAGCACGAGCGTGAG
>JBKPFI010000444.1:0-3476 GCA_046728775.1 Actinomycetota bacterium
TTCGTGTTCGCGCGGCCTCGCCTGCCGGAGCTCGTGCAGGTGCTGCGCCGAGTCGCGGACGGCGAGGGGATCGAGGCGCCGGATGCGGCGCTCTCGCTGATCGCCCGCTCGGCCCGCGGCGCCTACCGCGACGCGGTGTCGACGCTCGACCAGCTCGCCTCGGCGACCGAGAAGCAGGTCACGGTGCAGGCCGTGCTGCAGCTGCTCGGGGCCGTGGAGGAGGAGGCGCTCTTCCGGCTCTGCGACCTCGTGGTCGACCGCGATACGGCGGGTGCCCTGACCTTCGTCGAGGAGCTCTCGGAGCAGGGCCAGGATCTCGGGCGGCTCGTGAACGACCTGCTCGAGCACCTGCGGCACCTGCTGCTCGTCCAGTACATGGGCGAGGTGCCCGAGTCGCTGCCCGTGACCGAGGAGACGCGGGAGCGGCTGCGGGAGCAGGCGAACCAGCTCGGCGAGGCGACGGTGCTGCGGCTCTGCGACCTGCTCGCCGTCACAGTCGAGGACATGCGCCAAGGCGGCGACCCGCGTCTGCCGCTCGAACTTGCACTCGTGAAGGTGACCCGGCCGGCAGCGGATCTCTCGCGGGAATCGACGGCGCACCGGCTCGAGCTACTCGAGCGCACTGTCCATTCTGGCGAGGTCCGAGGGACAGTCCCCAGCACACCTCCGGAAGAGACAGGTCCGGTGGAGGAGCCGACGCCCGCGGCCGCGCCGTCGCTGGAGCTCGAGCAGCTGCAGGAGGCCTGGCAGCGGACGATCCTGCCGGCTGTCGAGGAGAAGTCGATCCCGACGGCGTCGGTGCTGCGGGAGGCGCAGCCGAAGGATCTCGCCGGCGACACGCTCACCGTCGAGTTCCCGCGTGCCGCCTCGTTCCACCGGCAGCTGGCGGAGGAGCCGAAGAACGCGACGCTGCTCGCCGAGGCGCTTTACGAGGTCACCGGCCGCCACCTCGAGCTCGCGTTCGAGGTCGGCGAGAACGGCGGCGAAGAGGAGCACGCTCTGGAGGAGCCGGTCAGCGAGGAGGAGATCATCGAGCTGATGAAGGGAACCTTCGACGCCCGCGAGGTGGACGAGACGCCATGAGTATGGACTTCAACAAGATGATGGAGCAGGTCCAGCAGATGCAGGCCCAGATGCAGCAGGCGCAAGAGGAGCTGAAGAACGAGACCGTCCGGGCGACCGCCGGGGGCGGAATGGTCACGGTCACGGCTACGGGCAGCGGCGAGATCCGCGAGATCGCGATCGATCCAAAGGCGATCGATCCCGACGACCCGGAAATGCTCGCGGACATGATCGTCGCGGCGGTGAACGAGGCACTGCGCTCCTCGCAGAGCCTGATGGAGTCGAAGCTCGGGCCCGCGCTCGGTGGGCTGCAGGGGATGGGTCTCCCCGGCCTCTAGTGACCGGCCACGTCGATGCCCTGCGGCGCGTGCCGCTGTTCGAGGCGCTCGGTGACGACGAGCTCGAGCGAATCGCCGGCGCCGCGAACGAGGTCGAGTTCCCGCCCGGCCAGGTGCTCACGCAGCCCGGCGCGACCGGCAGCGGGATGTTCTTCATCGTGGAGGGCACCGCGGTCGTCGACACGCGACGCGACCAGCTCGAGCTCGGCCCCGGCCAGTTCTTCGGTGAGCTCGCGCTGATCAGCTCCGACGCCACCCGCACTGCCCGGGTGCGCGCGAAGACGCCGCTGCGCTGCCTCGCCCTGGACCGCGCCAGCTTCCGCTCGCTCGTCGCGGATTACCCGGACGTTGCCGCCTCGTTGCTCGAGGTCGCGCTCGTCCGGCTCGCCGAGAACGCCGGCGTCGCCGACAGCTAGCCGAGGCACAATGGGCGGGTGTTCAGCCCGTCCGTCGACAACCTCGTCGCACAGCTGACCCGGCTGCCCGGCGTCGGCCAGCGCACCGCGCAGCGCCTGGCGTTCCACCTGCTGCGCGTGCCCAAGGACGAGGCCGGAGCCCTCGCCGCCGCAATCGCCGAGGTCAAGGAGCGGGTTCGCTTCTGCCGCGAGTGCGGGAACCTGACCGAGGAGGAGACGTGCGAGATCTGCCGCGACGCGCGGCGCGACCACACGATCGTCTGCGTCGTCGAGCAGCCCGCCGACCTGATCTCCGTCGAGCGGACGCACGAGTACCGCGGTCTCTACCACGTGCTCGGCGGTGCGCTCTCGCCGCTCGACGGCGTCGAGCCCGAGCACCTGCGCATCGACGAGCTGCTCGGCCGCGTCGACCGGAATGGTGTCCAGGAAGTCGTGCTCGCCACGAACCCGAACATGACGGGCGAGGCGACAGCGGCCTACCTCGCCGACCGGCTGCGCGGCCGCGTGCGCGTCACCCGCCTCGCGAGCGGCCTTCCCGTCGGCGCCGACCTCGAGTACGCCGACGAGGTCACGCTCGGCAGGGCGCTGTCAGGCCGCCGCGAAATGTAGACCTGTTGGAGGGCATGACGAAATACCAGCTGTGTCGCCGGGACGCACTGCTCGCCCCGAGGCTGCGTCCTCAGTCGCGCCCGTACCTTCCAGGTACGAACGCTCCCTGCGTCCTTGCCTCGGAACGAGCATCGCGCCCCCGCGACGAGTGCTATTCCGCCCCGCCCTCCTAGACTGTCCGCCGTGGCGACCACCGAATTCGAGGCGCTCCCTGCCGTAGAGCACGCGGAGCCGCGGCTCGACACGCTGGTGATGAAGTTCGGCGGCACCTCTGTCGCCGACCCGCAGAAGATCAAGGACGTCGCGCGCCGACTGGTCGGTGCGCGCGCGGCCGGCAACCGCGTCGTCGCCGTCCTCTCCGCGATGGGCGATTCGACCGACGACCTCGTGCGCCTCGCCTACGAGGTGTCCCCGCGCCCGAAGCCACGCGAGCTCGACATGCTGATCTCGGTCGGCGAGCGCATCTCCTGCGCGCTGGCCGCGATGGCGATCCACGACCTCGGCGCCGAGGCGATCTCGCTCACGGGCTCGCAGGCCGGGATCGTCACCGACACGATGCACGGCCGCGCCAAGATCGTGGACGTCCGCGCGCGCCGCATCCACGAGGCGCTCGACCAGGACCGGATCGTGCTGGTCGCCGGATTCCAGGGCGTCTCGACCGACTTCGACATCACGACGCTCGGCCGCGGCGGCTCGGACACGACTGCCGTGGCGCTGGCCGCCGCGCTCGGGGCGCAGGTCTGCGAGATCTACACGGACGTCGAGGGGGTTTACACGGCCGACCCGCGGCTCGTCGACGAGGCGCGGAAGCTGCACGCCGTCACCTACGAGGAGATGCTCGAGATGGCCGCCTCTGGTGCGAAGGTGCTCCAGGTACGCTCCGTCGAGGTCGCCCGCAGCCACGACGTCAAGCTGCATGTGCGCTCGACATTCTCGGCCGCGGACGGCACCTGGGTTCGCGAGGAGGACGAACGCATGCTCGAGAAGGCGCTCATCTCCGGAGTCACGCACACACGAGAGGAGACGCTTTATCGCGTGGAAGGGACTACCC
>JBKPFI010000264.1:0-1632 GCA_046728775.1 Actinomycetota bacterium
GCCTTCAGCGTCTGCACGCCCTGGGCGGTCAGGCTCGTCAGCATGATGTAGGTCGGCATCGCGGCTCCTCCTCGATCGCGGACGGCCCGACTCTACTCGCGCGGCCTGGTCGAAGTAGAGCAGGGCCGCGCCGAGCACGACGACCGGCCAGAGGACGCCCTCCGCGAGCGGCCGCGCGATCTCAGCCGCCTGACCGCTGCCCGCGTTGATCGCGAGTGCGAGCACCCGCGTGCTGAGGTAGAAGGCGATCCCGAGCGCCGCCATCCCGCCGAGCGAGTGGACGTAGTCCGCGCGCGCCAGCTCGTAGCCGCGCTTCAGCGAGGCGGCGACTCCGCTGCCCTCGATGACCGCGGCCGGCACCGCCAGGCCGACCAGCGCGAGCCACGCCACGGCGGGAAGGATGTAGAAGAAGACGAGGACCGGGAACGGCAGGAAGACAAGGACTCCGGCCGCGAACGCGACCAGCAGCCGGCGGCGTGGAATCGGCCGGTCCGCGACGATCACCGATGCGCCCACGTACGTGAGCGTGAGCAACACCGACCCGGCGGTGAAGCTGATGATCGCGAGCGTCGCCCCATGCACGACGCTCGCGACCGCGCCGAAGAGCCCGATCGGGACGCCCAGCGCGAGCGCTGCCCAAAAGCGCCTGCCGTAGAGCCGAATCGCCTCCGCGACGAGCTGCCCGATCGGCCGCGTCTCGGGCGGCAGCGCCGGCGGGAGCGGCTCCTTCGTCGCCGCCTTGCTCGACCCCTTCCTAGCCACGACGCAACCGTAGCGCCCGAGGCGCTACGCGGCTGCCGGCTCGGCCACGGGAGCCTTTTCGAACACCAGCTCGCCGTCGCTCGCGTCCGCGCGAACGGTGTCACCCTCGCCGAACTCGCCCTCGAGCAGCCGCAGCGCGAGCGGGTTCTCGAGCAGGCGCTGGATCGCCCGCTTCAGCGGCCGCGCACCATAGGTCGGATCCCAGCCGGCCTCGGCGAGGGTCTCCTTCGCCGCCTCGGTCAGCTCCAGCCTCAGGCCGCGCTCCGCGAGCCGGGCCTCGACGCGCCTCAGCTGCAGCTCGACGATCTCGCCGATCTGCTCCTTGGTGAGCGGCCGGAACTCGACGATCTCGTCGATCCGGTTCAGGAACTCGGGCCGGAAGATCTCCCGCATGTCCTCGGCCGAGCGGACGTTCGAGGTCATGATCAGCACCGTGTTGCGGAAGTCGACGGTGCGGCCCTGGCCGTCGGTCAGGCGGCCGTCGTCGAGGATCTGCAGCAGCACGTTGAAGACGTCCGGATGCGCCTTCTCGATCTCGTCGAGGAGGACGACCGAATACGGCCGCCTCCGCACCGCCTCGGTCAGCTGGCCGCCCTCGTCGTAGCCGACGTAGCCGGGCGGCGCCCCGACCAGGCGCGACACGGTGTGCTTCTCCATGTACTCGCTCATGTCGAGCCGCACGAGCGCGCGCTCGTCGTCGAACATGAACTCCGCGAGCGCGCGGGCGAGCTCGGTCTTCCCCACGCCGGTCGGGCCGAGGAAGACGAACGAGCCGATCGGGCGGTTCGGGTCCTGCAGGCCCGAGCGCGCGCGGCGGAGCGCGTTGGCGACGGCCTCGACGGCCTCGTCCTGGCCGACGACACGCTCGTG
>JBKPFI010000422.1:0-2073 GCA_046728775.1 Actinomycetota bacterium
TTCCCCTGCACGACGGCCATTTCTGGGCTCGCTGGAAGGGGCCATGATCGCCGTCTTTGGCCCCTCCGAGCGGACGCCTGGTGGTGGGCGAGGGCGATGCCCCGTTGTCGCGGTACTTCTTGCAATGAGAAGAAGTGCTCGCCTCGGGAAGCCCTCCAAGCCGTGCCTCTCGACCGCCTGCCTTCGGCGATCTCGGCGCGAGCCTAGCTCTGTCCAGCCCGTACCGCCTCGTTTTTCGCTCAACCATGCGGTCTGCGGCGGCAGTATGCGCCACTGACCGCGGCCTCCGGAAAGGACCTCATTGCGCACGAGTCACGTCGCGACCAACGAGCGCCAAATCGTCTGACGAGCCACGGTCGAGAAGCGCCGGCTGCTCCGCCAAATCCGATTACGAGAACGCGACCTCGAGTCGATCGGCCGGGCGCTCCTTACCAACTGGGCTCGCGCCGCTGCGGCTCTGCAGCTGATGGACGCCGACGCGCAGGAGCACGGTCGGCTTGACGCCGCTGGCCGGCCTCGCGGCTTCGTCCGCCTCTATGTCTCGATGTTGAACGCGGAGCGCCTAGCACTTGGCAGGCTCGAAGGGGATGACGCCGTAGAAGCTCGTCGACCTCGGGGGTCGCGCCATGGCGCACCCATCATCGTGCCGTTCGTAGTTGGCTACAGCGTTTCGCTCGACTATGGAGGCTACCTATGGCAAGTTGAAGTCGATGGCGTAGTCCGCGCTCGCGGCCGTTCCAAGTGACGACGCGACCTCAGCGCCTCGGTCTCAAGCGATGAAGCGGAGGAACTTCAAGATAGGGGTGCAGGTCGCCGTCACGATCTGTCTGGCGGCGGTCGCAGTGATGATGTTTGTCGGCGCACGAGTGAGCTCGGAGGCTGCGTCGGGCTCGGCCGAACCCAGGGGCGTCGTCGACTCTGGTATGCGACAGCCGCGCCCCAACGTGTTGCTCGTGATCACCGACGATCAAACGAAGGGCACCATCAACCCGACGGTGATGCCGAACGTGATGCGGTACCTCGTCGCGGGCGGGCGCCAATTCTCGAATTTCTTCATCCCTGATCCACTCTGCTGCCCATCTCGCGCGGCCATCATGAGCGGGCGCTACAACCACAACAACGACGTGATCGGGAACGGACCGCTGCCTGCCGCATGGGACATGCAGGCGACGATGCAGTGCTATCTCCAGAGGGCCGGCTATCTGACCTGGATCTCCGGCAAGTTCCTGAACGGTTGGCACTACGACGCTGAGCCGCCGTGCTGGGATCACGCTCTGGTTACGGTCGGCGGCAAGCACGCGTGGTTACCGTTCAACGAGGACGGCCGCTACTACCTCTACGGCCCCTACGCCGAACCGCTGATCGCAGACCGCGCGTCACGCTACCTGGCGAGCACAGAGGAAGACGACAGCCAGCCATGGTTCGGCTATCTGTCCTTCACCGTTCCGCACGGCCCGTACTGGCCGATGCGGCCGTACAACCGGCTGCGCATGCCGGTACGACCGCCGTCGCCGGCCGAGCAGGAGTCCGACATCAGCGACAAGTGGCCCGGCTATCAGAGCGTGACGCGACCGCCCCGTCAGGATGAGTTCAAGCCTCGTCAGGATGAGTTCAAGCGTGCGCTCTGGATAGCGCAGGAGCAGATGTTGCATCAGGCCGACAGCATTCTTGGTCAGCTCTTCGCACAGCTGCAACGGCAAGACGAGTTGGGCAGCACCATGGTCATCTATCTGTCCGACAACGGGTTCTTGTTCGGTGCGCACCGGCTCACGGGCAAGCGCCTGGCGTATTCGGAGGCGATCCGCGTGCCTGCCTTCGTCCGCTGGCCCGGTCACGTCCCGCCCAACTCGAGGAGTGCGCGCTTCTCGATGAATGTCGACCTCCTGCCGACGGTACTTGACGCGGCTGGCATCGATCTGCCCGTGCGCCACACATTGGACGGTTACGATCTGCTCGACCCCCACTGGCGGCGTGCGCGGATGCTGTTCGAGCACTGGCGCACTGGGCCGGGCACTGACCGTAGGTACTGGCAGCCCAGCTGGTTAGCCCTGCGGACGGCGACCTATGAGTACG
>JBKPFI010000426.1:0-4013 GCA_046728775.1 Actinomycetota bacterium
GCCTCGTGGAGGTGTGGTCAGGAGATTGCTGGACCCCGGTGAAAGCGATCACGTCGACGCGGCGCCGCGCGACTGATCCCGATCACGAGCTGTTGAGCGTGGAGGCGCGTGGCGGGGTTGTCGAGGTGACCGCGCATCACACGATGGTTACGGCCGACGATGATGAGCTGCAGGCCCGCCGCGTTGAGCCGGAAGACGAGCTCAAGCTCTGCGACGAAATGCCGGATCCTCCGCTCTGGACTGCGGTAACGGATGAGCTGGCTGAGCTCCTCGGGCTGCTGGTTGCCGACGGATTCGTTAACCGGGACGGGAAGGGGATCTGCTTTACCAACAACAGCGCAAAGCTTCGGCTCCGCGTTGCCGAGCTCTGGTCTCGCACGTTCCTCGGCGAGTCCGGCGAGTATCTCGGTCGATCGGGCTGGAACAGCGACGTAGCGGTCGGCAAGCTGAACCTTTACGGCGGGCGGCTGGTCGGTCCCTGGCTCCGTGAGCAGCTCTATACCCGCACCGGGCGCAAGCAGGTTCCCCCTGTGATTCTCAATTCCGATGCCCGCGCAGTCGGGAAGTTCCTCGAGGGCTACTACGCCGGCGACGGGCTCAAGCGGGGCAAAGGCATGAGCATCAAGACCAACAGCGCCGTGCTCGCGCAGGGTCTCCTCTGCCTCTACCACTACCTCGACCAGCCCGCCTCCGTCTACGTCGAGCACCGCGCGGGAAAGCGCTACTACCAGCTGAACCTTGCGTCGCGCGCAGCCGTTTACAGCGGGAAGGGAGCGCACCTGCGCAAGCCGCCGCCAGAAGTCCGCAGAGTCGTGCCAGTCGAACCCGAAGAAGACGAGTGGGTGTTCGACCTCGAGACGGAGGCCGGTGTCTTCAGTGCGGGTGTCGGGCGCGTAGTCGTTCACAACTCACCACGTCGGGGGCTCGAGTTCGTCACCCGCAAGATCAGCGACGGCGTGGCGCGGATCAAGCTCGGGCTGGCGGAGGAGCTCCGGCTGGGAAACCTCGAGGCCAAGCGCGACTGGGGCTTCGCCGGCGACTACGTCGAGGCCATGTGGCTGATGCTCCAGCAGGACGAGCCATGCGACTACGTCGTCGCCACCGGCGAGGAGCATTCGGTGCAGGAGTTCGTCGACCTCGCCTTCGAGCGGGCAGAGCTCGACCGCGACCGGCACGTCGTCCAGGACCCGCGTTTCCTGCGACCGGCCGAGGTCGACCATCTCGTGGGAGACTCGTCCAAGGCGCGGCGCGAGCTCGGCTGGGAGCCCAAGACGTCGTTCCGCGAGCTCGTCGAGCTGATGGTGGACGCGGATCTGGAGCGTCTCTCTCTGGGAGCAGCTTCCGTGGTCCCGCCGTCGTCCTCGTAACGATGCGGCTCGCCGCCACGAGCGCTGCGGTCGCAGGCGCTTGCCTCGCTCTTGTCGCGGCTTCGTCGGGACGGCCGCACGCGGATATCCGCTGGCGCCGGCTCGTGGATCTTCCGGGCGCGGTGGATGTCGCGGGCCCACGCGCAGACCGACGTCTTGTCGTCGCAGGCCGGGATGGACTCTTTCTCATGCGCCGCAGCGGCGCGCTCACGCCCTTCGCACGTGGTCCCAACGGATACGTACCGCCTCGTGGTGAGGCCTACGTCGCCCTGACGTTGAAGCATCGAGTCCCAGGAGCGAACTGCTCGTTTCGCCGAGACGACGTCTACGCCGTCGATCCTGTCGATCACCCCGGCGTCAACCTGATCGAGCGGTCCGGACGGGCGCGCCGGTTCGCCGACCTGCCTGCCGGGAGCTTCCTCACCAGCATCGCGTTCGACGCAGTGGGCCGCTTCGGCCACCGCCTGCTGGTCACGGCTCTCGTCGCCGACCGCACGACTCTCTACGCGATCGACTGTCGCGGACGCGTGCGGGTTGTCGGGCGCGGGTTGGCGAGGGTAGAGGGCGGCGCCGCGGTCGCGCCGGCTCGATTCGGCCGTTTCGGGGGACAGCTAATAGGGGTCAACGAGCTCACCGGAACCGTCTACGCGTTCAATGCGCGGGGACGCGTGCGCCTGCTCGCTCATCCCAATGTTGCGTTCGGTGCCGACATCGGCGTCGAAAGCGTGGGCTTCGTTCCGCGGGGCTTCACCCGACGGGGAGCGGCATATCTTGCCGACCTGGGAGCACCCGGCTCGCCGACGCGGGGCACCGACAGCGTTCTCTCCCTTCCCGGCCCCGCCCTTCTGCGCGCTGGCGCGCGCCCCGGCGATCTACTCGTTGCCACCGAGGCTGGCGGCGTTACGCTGGCGATCCGCTGCGGTCGCCGCTGTGGCACGCGTCAGATAGGGCGCGCCCTCGACGCGACCCACGCAGAGGGCCACTTTGGCTTCGCTGTGCGATAGCCGCCCACTCGCTCTCGAAGGCTCGCGGAGGCTAATGCGAGAGGAAACACCCTGACATCGTTCTGTCCCGACCTCCCGTCGTGGAGCACTGGATCGGACGTCGGCACTATCCTCGGTTCGCGATGAGCTATATGACCCTTTTTTCGCTCCCCAAGGGATTCGTGGATCCCCACACCTCGGTGATTCAGCGAAACGCACTCGAGAGCTGGCGCCGACTCGGACCCGACGTGGAGGTGCTGCTGATGGGCGATGACCCAGGTGTGAGTGCCGCCGCTGACGAGTACGGCGCGACGCACATTGGGGACGTCGCCGCCAACGAGTACGGGACGCCACTCCTCGACTGGGCCTTCCGCGAGGTTGCCGCGCGGGGGACGGGAGCGGTGCTCTGCTACGTCAATGCGGACATCATCCTGCTCCCGGACTTCCTGGCCGCGGTGCATCGGTTACCAGGAGAGGCGTATCTCGCGATCGGCCAGCGTTGGAACTGCGACGTCCGAGCTCCGATTGACTTCGCAGCCGACGGGGACGGGCTGGACCGGTGGGCACGGAGAAACGGACAGCTGGATCTCGGCTTCGGAAGCGACTACTTCGTCTATCCACGCGAGCTCGACTTCGGCCTGCCGCCGTTCGCGGTCGGGAGGCCCGGCTGGGACAACTGGATGATCGGTCGCGCACTCCAACTGGGGCTTCCCGTGATCGACATGACTCCGAGCACGACGGTCATCCACCAGAACCATGACTACGGACACATCCACGAACGGCGGGGCTACGACTGGGAAGGGCCCGAGGCAGACCAGAACCGGCAGCTCGGCGGCTGGGTGGATCGCTACAAGCACTCCCCCTCGAACGCAACGCACGTGCTCGCTCCCGACGGCCTGCGCCGCGCGCGATCGTTCAAGCATCTCCGCGCGAGGGTTGAGGAATTCGTTTTGCTGCAACCGGCCGCGGCGCCGCTGCGCTGGCTGCTCAAGCCCGCGCGACGCGCGGCCTGAATGGGCTTCGTCATCAAGTGCCAGGGCGGGCGCCGCGCGATCCTAGGCCCTCCACGCAATTTCGTCGCGTGCTCGACCGCAGGCTCGATGCCGGGGGCCGTCAAAACACGCTAGTCCGAGCTCAACTCCGGCTACGCGGGACGGTCCGTACGATGCCCGACGTGACCGGAGCGAGATGCCTGGCGAAGCAAGGCGACGCATGAGCGGACACCGCCCCCGGCAGTCGGGGCCGCGGCCGACACCGGACGGGCCGATCGTCGTCGACGGGGTCATCTTCCAGCTCGTCCAGAACACGGGCATCGCAAGAGTCTGGCGCTCGCACTTCGAGGAATGGCTGAAATCCGGCTTCGCCCGTCGCGTCCTCTTGCTCGAGCGGGGCGGTGCCGGGCCGCGCCGGCCGGGTCTGCCGACGCGCTCGATCCCGCCATGGGACCCCGATGCGACGGCGGAGGACTCTTTGCTGCTGCAGCGCGTCTGCGACGAGGAGGGCGCGGCGCTGTTCGTGTCGACCTACTACACGACGCCGATCGGCACGCCGAGCCTGATGCTCGTCTACGACCTCATCCCCGAGCGGCTTGGGCTCGACATGTCGGACCCGATCTGGGACGAGAAGCGGCTCGCGGTCGAGCACGCGGGCTTCTACGTGTGCA
>JBKPFI010000075.1:0-2184 GCA_046728775.1 Actinomycetota bacterium
CTTGTGCGCGCTGGAGCAAGGCGTCGACGTCAGCTTTGGAACCAACGATGTGGCCGATGCTGAACCCGCCCGCTGTCGGCGGCTCGATCGAGATGTTCGCGTCCTTCGCCAGCTCCGTTCGGGGATACAGCGCCAGGAGCAGCCCGTCAGCCAGTTCAAAGATCGCGATCGCCCCCGCGGGTGTCGACTCGTCACCGGTGAACTCGGTTGCGACCACTCCGCGAGTGGCGAGCCCGAGACCGTCGCGATAGAACTCGAGGGCGCGATCGAGGTCGAGCACGGCGAGTGTGATCACGTGAATGCGCGGATCCATCGGCCTCCTCTCGTGCGCGTGGGCAGCCGAGATCCTCCCCGACAGAGAAACGTCAGGCGCGAGCCGAACACGTTGGGCCAGCGTGCGGGAATGTCACCCGAGTTGTGGCGAGATGGCGTCACGGCGTTCCCGGCAGAGGGCTTACGCTCGGACTGCTGTTATCGTCGACGGTCGTGCGGGAGGGCTCGGGACAGCTTGTCCTTCGCGAAGTCGAAGATCGTGATCTCAGCGTCCTGTTCGAGCACTCGACGGATCGCGACGCGATCCGGATGGCCGCGTTCACTCCGCCGGATCCCGATGATCGATCCAGCTTCGACCGACGGTGGGCGCGGCTGAAGAGCGACGACGCTACAACGAACAGGGTCGTCGAGATCGACGGTCGAGTCGTGGGTCACATTGCGAGTTTCGACTTGGAGGGTCACCGCGAGGTCACCTATTGGATAGGCCGTGAAGATTGGGGCCGCGGCTTTGCCACGCGTGCACTACAAGAGTTCTTGCAGGTGGAAGCAAGCCGGCCGCTTTACGCTCGCGCCGCGAGCGACAACGCCGCGTCGATTCGTGTGTTGACGAAGTGCGGTTTTCGTATCGTGGGCGAGGGGCGCGGGTTCGCCCATGGGCGCAACGAGGAGACGGACGAGGTCGTGCTCCGACTCGATGCATGAACCCAACTGCCCCAGCTGGGCCAGTGCTCCGGAATGTCACCCGAAGCAATGTGTTTCGCTGCGCAAGAACTGGCATCCAATCCAGGGGGACTTCTGATGAAGGTCTTCAACTTGCACAGCGATCAATGGGATGAACCAAGGGAACGCGAGGGGTGGCGGATCAAGGAGGCATTTGTCGGCCACCACATCGGCGGCGAGCTGATCGGCGCGAGCATGTCGGAGGTCGAGCCAGGTAGCAAGCTCTGGCCGTATCACACGCACTACGCGAACGAGGAGTGGGTGATTGTGCTGGCCGGCGAGCCGACGCTCCGCACGCCCGAGGGCGAACAGGTCTTGGAGGAGGGCGACGTCGTCTCGTCGATGGTCGCTCCCGACATCGTGCATTACCCAGATACCGAAAAGGTCTCCGCCTCAAGCGCTGAAGGCAAGCCGATCATGCTCGCGCGGCGTGGGCCAACTCTCGAGTACTGGGAGGGCGAGGAATAGCAGCGCCCCGGCGCGCCACGGCCAGAGCTGTACTCAAGGCTTCTGCGTTCGGCCAGCCTCAGACACCTTCAGGCGAGCGCATCGCCGGCTGGGCCAGCGTTCGAGAATGACCCCTGAATCAGGCTTGGTTCTCTAGGCTCGGGGCCGTTCTCGCTGCAGTACTGACTCCGGGAGGCAGCATGAGGCTTCTTCTCACTTCCGCTGGCATCAAGAACACGAGCATCCATGACGCGCTGGTCGACCTACTGGGCAAACCGATTGCCGAGTCCAACGCCCTCTGCATCCCCACCGCGATGTACGCCAATCCTGACGGTGCTGGCCATGCATGGCGGTTCATCAGCGGACGAGCCACCACCCCTATGTGCGAATTGGGTTGGAAGTCCTTGGGCGTGCTCGAGCTCACCGCACTGCCCAGCATCGATGAAGAGCAATGGGTCCCCTTGGTCCAGGAGACTGATGTCCTGCTGGTGGGCGGTGGCGATGCCTTGTATCTGTGCCATTGGATGCGGCAGTCCGGGCTGGCGGACCTCTTGCCGTCACTGCGCGAGACGGTCTACGTGGGACTGAGCGCCGGGAGCATGGTGATGGCCCCCAACATCGGGGAGGACTTCGTCCGCTGGAAGCCGCCCACCGGCGGCGATGAAACGCTGGCGATCGTCGATTTCTCGATCTGCCCGCACCTGGATCTGTCTCTTATACACATCTCCGAGCCCACGAGACGTG
>JBKPFI010000137.1:0-2207 GCA_046728775.1 Actinomycetota bacterium
AGCACGTCCGCGCCTCCCGCAGGAGCTCGCTGTTCGTCGCCTCGCGCAGCGACCGAACCGGCGACCGGGGCGCGATCAGCGACAGCGTCTCGACCGCCTCGGCCACGGCCGGCCCGGCCGCCTCGTAGTAGCGGTGGCGGCCGCGCTCGGACACGACGAGGAAGCCGCCGTCGACGAGGCGGCGCAGGTGCCCGCTGGCCGTGGAGCGCGCGATCCCGGCCCGCGCCGCCAGCTCGCTCGCGGGCAGCGGCCCGTCGGCCAGCGTCGAGAGCATCAGCTCCGCGCGCGCCGGCTCGGCGAGGAGGGCGGCTGCCGCTGCGAGATTCGGCTCCGAGTGCATGCCCGGACGCTACTACGCCGATCGTTCGGCCTGGACCGAATCGTCGAGAAAGGTCTCGAGCCGCTCTGCGTACCCCGGCGCACGCGGCACGCTGTGGCCGGCTCCGGGCAGAACGGCCCGCTCGGCGCCGAGGCGTTGCTCGAGCACGTCGCAGACGGCGTCGAAGCCGGGATGGTGCGCGCCCGAGATCACCAGCTTCGGGAACGGCGCCGCCGCAAGCGCGTCAAGCGGGATCCGCGCCTCCCAGGGCGCGCGCTCGGCCATCGTCGCCCGGATGCTCTGCTCGAGCTCCGGCGGTAACTCCGTGGGCGGCGCGGCCGTGCTGCCGACCGCGGCGAGAAAGCCGACGAAGAACTCCCGCGGCTCTCGCGGCCCATGCTCGAAGTGCCGGTCGAGCCGCTCGACCACCGCCTCGACATCCGGGTTGCCGCGCGCGAGCCCGAACGCCGGCGGCTCGCTCACGGCCAGCGACCGAACCACCTCCGGCCGCCGGGCCGCCATCAGCAGGGCGATCACGCCTCCGTAGGAGTGGCCGACGAGGTGCGCTCCCCCGTCGAGCAGCGGCGCGAGCTCCTCGGCCTGCTCCTCGAAGTCGATCCGCTCGAGCGGCGGGTTCGGCGGGTAGCCGCCGCGGTTCGGCGCAATCAGCGTGAATCGCGCCGCAAGCGACCGCACGGATGCCCACGCCGAAGCGGCGTTTCCGCCGCTGCCATGGACGAGGACGACCCGCACCGGCGGATCGTAACGGTGAACAAAGTTCGCCGAAAACAAGGCGCGTGAGCCGGTTTCCGCTGTCACAAACTCGGCCGGCGGTTTGGTATGCTCGCCGCGATGGAGCCCAGCCCCCGTTCGACCTTCGAGCCGGCCGGAGCCGGCGCGCTGCTCGGGGGCGTCACCGCCGCGGGGGTGGGCGCGGGCGCGCTCGTCGGCTGGGCCGCAGGCTCCGTCGGGCTCGGGATCCTCGGTGGCGCCTTCGTCGGCGTGCCTGCCGGAGTCCTCGCCGTCTACCTGCGCTACCGGAACGCGTTTTGACCCGGGTCGGGATCCTCGGAGCGCCGCGGCCGGTCCCACAGCAGCGTCTGCTCGGCGTGGCCGCGGGAGCGCTCGTGATCGTGATCTCTCTGCCGTTGTTTCTCGTCACCGGTTGGCCGTTCGCCGGCTGGGCCGCTGCGGCGCTGCTCTGGGCCGGTGCGCAGGCGCTCGGCCTCTTGTTCGCGCGCGTGAAACCTTCGTCGGACAACGTCGCCGCCTCCGGCGTCCTCGCCTTCGCGATGATGTTTCGGCTGCTGCTGATCCTTACCGCCCTGCTGGCACTCACCGCGGCAAACCGCGACGCGGGCGTCGCCGCCGCGCTCCTGTACGGCGGCGCTTACACCGCCGAGCTCGCCCTCTCGCTGCTCGGCTACTACGCGCAGGAGCCACGCGCGTGAAACGCCTGCTCTTCTCCCTTTCGCTGCTCGCCCTCGCGCTCCCCGCGCCCGCATTGGCGCGTGGCGAGTTCGACCCCACCACCGAGTTCGAGCAGCACGAGTGGGTGCCGATCCACGTCGCCGGCCTGAATCTCTCGATCACGAAGGCGGTCGTCTACCTCCTCCTCGGGTCTGCGCTCACGATCCTGCTCGGCCTCGTGCTGATGCGCGGCCGCACGCTGAACAGGCGGCAGACGATCGGCGAGCAGATCTACGAGGTCGCCCAGGTGCAGGTCGCCGAACAGGGCCTCCCGTCGAAGGCGATGGGCCGGTGGTTTCCTTACGTCGCGAGCCTGATGCTGTTCATCTGGGTGGTCAACGTGATCGGGTTCATCCCCTTGCCGCTCACCGGCGAGACCTGGCACGGGATTCCCGTCTGGGGCATCTATGCCGCGACC
>JBKPFI010000131.1:0-2238 GCA_046728775.1 Actinomycetota bacterium
CTCCCTTTAGACGCGAAAGGCCCGGCTGCTCTCCGGCCCCGCCGTCGGGGTCGGTCAGCCGAGCTCTCGTCTCACGAGAGCGCTGATCGTAGCACAGGCTTCTTCGGCTTCCAACCGATTTTCAGCCTCGGCTAAAACCCGGATGACCGGCTCGGTGCCCGATGGGCGCACGAGCACGCGGCCGCGGCCGTCGAGGCGGCTGTTCAAGCGATCAACCTCCCGGAGGAGCGTCCGCGGCAGATCCTTCGTGGCGACTCGGATGTTCTCCTTCGCCTGCGGGAAGCGCGGCATTACGGCGGCGGCCTCCTCCAGTGACCGGCCATCGAGGGCCGCGCAGAGCAGCAGCGCGGCTGCCAGGCCGTCGCCGGTGACGTGGTCGCGGAGGTAGATGATGTGGCCCGACTGCTCACCGCCGAGGAGCCCGCCTTCGCGGCGCAGCGCCTCGAGCACGTAGCGGTCCCCGACGTCCGTCGTAACGACTCGGATGCCGTGCTGCTCGGCGAGGCGGTGGAGTCCGAGGTTCGCCATCACGGTGACCGCGATCAGCTCGACCTCGAGGTGCAGCATCAGGATCGCGAGGATCTGGTCGCCGTCGACGACCTGGCCGCGTGCGTCAACGGCGAGCATGCGGTCGCCGTCACCGTCGAACGCGACGCCGAGGTCGGCGCCGGAGCCGGCAACGGCCTGTTGCAAGGTTCGGAGGTCGGTGGCTCCGCAACCGACGTTGATGTTCAGCCCGTCGGGCTCCGAGCCGATCGTCGTCACCCGCGCGCCGAGGCGCTCGAACGCCGTCGGCGCGATGCCGGAGTAGGCGCCGTTCGCGCAGTCGACGACCAGCTGCAGGCCGGAGAGGTCGGAGCCGAAGCGCTCGACGATGTGGTCGAGGTAGCTGTCGGTGGCGACGGTGACGCGGTCGATCTCGCCGCTCGATCCCTCGTACGGCGCCTCGAACAGGGCCTCGATCTCCTCCTCGGCGGCGTCGGGGAGCTTTTGTCCCTCGCCGTCGAACAGCTTCACGCCGTTGTACTCGGGCGGGTTGTGCGAGGCGGAGATGACGGCGCCGAGGTCGAGCGCGAGCAGGGCGACCGCGGGAGTCGGGAGGACGCCCGCGAGCACCGCGTTGCCGCCCGCCGAGACGACGCCACGCGCGAACGCCTCCTCGAGCTCCTCGCCGGAGGCACGCGTGTCGCGACCGACGAAGACGCGGCCGCCCTTCGACCAGAGCGTCGCGGCGCGGCCCAGCCGCTCCACGAGCTCGGCCGTCAGGTCCTCGCCGACGACCCCGCGGACCCCGTCGGTCCCGAAGTAGCGGCGCAAAGGGATTAGCGCTTAGAGAACTGGGGCGCCTTGCGGGCCTTGTGGAGGCCGGCCTTCTTGCGCTCGACGATCCTCGCGTCGCGCGTCAGGAAGCCGGCGCGCTTGAGCGGCACCCGGAGCTCCGGATCAGCCTCGACCAGCGCGCGGGCGATGCCGTGCCGAACGGCGCCCGCCTGGCCGCTCGGGCCGCCTCCCTGCACGCGGGCGCGGACGTCGAACGTCCCCTCCACGCCGGCAACCTTCAGCGGCGAGAGCGCCAGCTCCCGGTGCGTCGCGCGGGGGAAGTACTGCTCGATCGGTCGGCCGTTGAACCAGGTCGTGCCGTCGCCGGGGCGAAGGATCACGCGCGCGACGGATGTCTTGCGCTTGCCCGTGCCCTGGTACTGAGCCAGATCACTCATGTGTGCACCTCCAGCTCCTGCGGCGACTGCGCCTCGTGCGGATGCTCAGGGCCGGCGTAGATCTTCAGCTTGCGGATCTGGGCGCGCGCGAGGCGGTTGCGCGGGAGCATGCCTTTGACCGCCTTGCGCAGCACCTCGGTCGGCCGGCGCTCGAGCTCGTCGCGCAGCGGCCGGCTCTTGAGCCCGCCCGGGTACCCGGAGTGGCGGTAGTAGAGCTTGTCGTCGAGCTTCTTGCCCGTGACGGCGATCTTCTCGGCGTTCACCACGACGACGAAGTCGCCGGTGTCGACGTGCGGCGTGTACTCGGGCTTGCCCTTGCCCCGCAGGGTGTCGGCGATCTGCGTAGCGAGACGCCCCAGCGTCTTGCCCTCCGCGTCGACGAGGTACCAGCGGCGCTCGACCTCGCCCGGCTTTGCAGTCCAGGTCTTCATGATCTTTGGTCGCCGGAGCCAGACTGAAGCCAGGCACCGGATACATTGAAACGGCGGACTGGGCGTCCGCCGGAGCGGAATCGTAGCAG
>JBKPFI010000361.1:0-9903 GCA_046728775.1 Actinomycetota bacterium
GGCGGGGGGGTGGGGGGGCGCCCCCTCCCGGGGGCCCCCCCGGGGGGGGCCGGCCCGCCCGGCCGCCCCCCCCGCTCGCCTACGGCGAGATCAGCGAGACGACCGAGGCGTCGAGAGCGAACGCGTCGCCGCGCTGTGCCCTGAGCGTGGTCGGCGCCTCCTGCGTCCAGAGGTCGACCTGCTGGCCGATGCGAGCGGCGACGAGCTTGATCGGGATTCCGGGGGCGCCGACCTTCGAGACGCGCTGCACGGTCGCGTCCGCCGGCACCGCCACGAGCAGCTTGCGCTTCAGCTTCGACTGGCGCTGGCGCATCGGCCATGCGCTGACGGACGAGAGCTTCAGCTGGATCGTCTCTTCGTCGACCGCGGCCACGCTACCGCGCAGGTCGAGGGTGAACGGCGAGCCGCGTGGTGCGGAGAAGAGCAGATGCACCGCGCGTTGGAGCCACGGGTAGGGGTCGACCGCGGCCTTTCGCCTCGGGTGGAGCTCGAAGTGCAGGTGCGCGTGTGCCCCGTCCGCATCGCCGGAGTCGCCGACGTAGCCGACCGGCTGGCCCGCCGCCACCTTCGCGCCGTCCTTCAGTCCCTTCGCGAAGGCCGTGCCGGCTACGCACTTGCCGCGGTTGTCGTTCCCCGTCGTGACGTCGTTGTTGAGGTGGATGTAGTAGTAATCCGTGCCGCTCTGGCCGTGCAGGTAGAGCATGCAGCCGGCCGTGGCCGAGCGCGTCCAGAACTCGACCTTGCCGGCCTCGGCCGCGAGGGCGAGGCTGCGCTTGGCCGCCACCATGTCGATCCCCTGGTGCCGGCCGCCCGGGCGCGCATCGCCGAAGTCGTCGGCGTAGCTCACTGTGCCGAGCACCGGGAAGATGATCTTCTGCGGCGGCGCCGCGCTCGCTCCGCCCACGAGGGTCATGAGGACCAGCGCGAGAAGCAGGGTCCTTCGGGCTGTCTTCCGGGGGGAGATCACTGGGCCGGGGCGCTCCGAAGGGCGGAACCCTAACAGAGCACCCGCTTCGCGCTTGTATTCTCGCGCCGCATGAAGATCGCCGTCTGCGCGAAGTACGTTCCCGAGGCCACCGCGACCCGGCGGATCGACCCTCAGACGAAGCGGCTCGACCGGTCCGGCGAGGGCACCCTGAACCCGTTCGACGTGAACGCGGTCGAGGAGGCGCTGAGGGTGCGGGATGCCACCGGCGAGGGAGAGGTGGTGATCGTCTCATTCGGCCCCGAGCGGGCGCTCGAGGCGATGCGGCGCGCCCTCGCGATGGGCGCCGACCGGGTCGTGCTCGTCGCCGACGAGGGTGCAGCGGGCTCGGATCTCGTCGCCACCAGCCGCGTTCTCGCGGCGGCCCTCGAGCGCGAAGGCGCGGACCTCGTGCTCTTCGGCCAGCAGGCGAACGACGCCGATGGCGCCGTGCTCTGGGCCGCGGTCGCCGACCGGCTGCAGCAGCCGCTGATCTCCCAGGTCGCGGAACTGACGTTGGAGGACGGAAAGGCGCGCGGCAAGCGCCAGACCGAGTACGGCTACGACGTAATCGACGCGCCGCTGCCGGCCCTCGTCGCCGTCTCGGACGCGATCAACGAGCCGCGCTACCCGTCGTTGAAGGGGATCATGGGCGCGAAGAAGAAGCCCCAGGAGACGCTGTCGCTCGCGGATCTGGGAGTGGCGGCCGAGGACGCCGGCGAGGCGGGCTCGCGCACGACGGTCGAGGCGCTCAACGACCCGCCCGCGCGCGGCGACACGGTGAAGATCGAGGACGACGGCTCGGCGGCCGAGAAGGTCCTCGCCTTCCTGCAGGAGAAGAAAGCTCTGTGAAATTCTTGGTGTTCCTCGAGGACCACGAGGGGCGGCTGCAGAACGACTCGCTCGGGGTGCTCTCGAAGGCGGCCTCGCTGGGCGGCGACGTCGAGGCGGCGCTCCTCGGCGCGGAGATCCAGGGGCTCGCGGCCGAAGCCGGGAAGTTCGGCGCGCAGCGCGTCCACGTGATGGACGACGTGCTGCTGCGGTCGCCGCTGCCCCAGCCGCGGGTAGACGCGCTCGAGGCGCTCGTGCGCCAGGGTGGGTTCGACGCCGTCCTGTTCGCCGCGACCGTGCTTTCGGCCGACGTGGCCGCGGGGCTCGCCGCCCGGCTCGACGCCGGCATCAACTACGACCTCACGGATCTCGCGGTCGAGGACGGGAAGCTCATTGGCAAGCGGCCCGCCCTCGGCGACTCCGTCTACGTCGATGTGGGGTGGAGCTCCCAGCCGTGCCTCGCGCTCGTCCGCTCCGGCACCTTCGAGCCTGTCGAGAGCGGTGGGACCGCGGAGGTCCAGCCCTTCGAGGCGCGGCTACAGGACTTCTCGCTCGCGGCGACGATGGTCGAGCAGGCGCACGAGGAGAGCGAGGGCCCCTCGATCGAGGACGCGGACGTGATCGTCGCAGGCGGCCGCGGGCTCGGCAGCCCGGAGAACTTCGCCCTCGTCGAGGAGCTGGCGAAGGCGCTCGGCGGCGCCGTCGCCGCGACGCGCGCCGTGGTCGACGCGGGCTGGTACCCGTACGCGGCGCAGGTCGGGCAGACGGGGAAGACCGTCTCGCCGAAGCTTTACGTCGCGGTCGGGATCTCCGGCGCGATCCAGCACAAGGTCGGCATGCAGAGCTCGGGCCTGATCGTCGCGATCAACAAGGACCCGAACGCGCCGATCTTCGAGTACGCCGACCTCGGCGTGGTCGGCGACCTGCACGAGATCGTGCCGAAGCTGACCGAGCTGGTGCGGGCGCGCAAAGCGGCTTGAACACCCTACGCGTTCTTGGATCAGGCAATCCGCTCGCTCGGGTTAGCGGATGACACCGCTGCGCCCGTCAGAGTTCCCTCCTCCCTTCAACTCGAACGAGTTCGTCCTCGCTCCGGGCGAGCCCGAGATCGAGGTCGGCGTGCTGATCGTCGGTGCCGGCCCGGCGGGGCTCGCGTGCGCGATCCGGCTGGGGCAACTGCTCGAGGGCGCGCCCGAGCTGGCCGAACGGCTCGGGGACGTCCCGGTCGCGGTGCTCGAGAAGGGCAAGCAGCCGGGCTCGCACCTGCTCTCGGGCGCGGTCGTCAACCCCGTCTCGCTGCGGCGCCTGTTCGACGGCAAGGTGCCGACGAGCGAGCTGCCGTTCCACGGTCGAGTCGAGCACGAGGCGGTCTACTTCCTCACGCTGAAGCGCGCGCTGCGGATCCCGACGCCGCCGACGATGCGGAACAGCGGCAACTACGCCGCCTCCCTCTCGCAGCTCGGCCGCTGGCTCGCGGAGCGGGCCGAGGAGGGTGGCGCCACGATCCTCCCCGAGACGTCCGGCCACGCGCTGCTCGTCTCGGACGGGCGCGTGCGAGGCGCGCGGACCGGCGACCGCGGGCGCGGGCGAGGAGGTGAAGAGCTCGGCAACTTCGAGCCAGGCTCGGATGTTCACGCTCGCGTGACCGTGCTGGCGGAAGGGACGCAGGGACACCTCACCGGCATCGCGCTCGAGCGCTTCGGCCTGGAGGGCGACAACCCGCAGGTCTGGGCGCTCGGCGTAAAGGAGGTCTGGAAGGTCGCGAAGCCGCTCGACCGCGTGATCCACACGATGGGCTGGCCCCTGCGAGCCGGTGCGAAGTACCGCGAGTTCGGCGGCTCGTTCGTCTATCCCATGGGCGAGGACATGGTCACGCTCGGGATGGTCGTCGGTCTCGACTACCGCGACGCGGAGCTCTCGGTGCACGACCTGTTGCAGGAGCTGAAGACGCACTCGCTCGTGCGCGGGCTGCTCGAGGGCGGCGAGCGCGTGGCGTGGGGCGCGAAGACCATCCCGGAGGGCGGGTTCGTCTCGCTGCCGAAACGGCTGCATGCGCCCGGCTTGCTGATCTGCGGCGACGGGGCGGGGCTCGTGAACGTGCCGGCGCTGAAGGGGATCCACTACGCGGTCGAGTCGGGCCGGCTCGCGGCGGAAGCGGCATTCGCGGCGCTGCAGCCGGGGGAGACGCCCGGGCGCCGCGGGGCTCTGGCGCGCTACGACGAGTCGCTGCAGGACAGCTTCGTCTGGCGCGACCTCCGCGAGGTGCGGAACATGCGGCAGGCGTTCGGCCGCGGCTTCTGGCTCGGCGGCGCTCTCGCGGGCGCGATGACCGTCTCGCGCGGCGCGTTTCCGCCGGGGGACGCACGCACGGAGCGCGACGCCGACCAGGAGCTGATCCGGACCGACCGGGCAGCCGCGTACCCGAAGCCGGACGGGAAGCTCACCTTCGACAAGCTCTCGTCGGTCTTCCTCAGCGGCAACCAGACCCGCGACGACGCGCCGAACCACATCCGCGTCCGCGAGCGCGTGCCGCCGGAGGTCGCAGAGCTCTGGGCGCGGATGTGCCCTGCGGCCGTCTACGAGGTCGGCGAGGAGGCGGGCGACGGCGACGTCCACGTCGAGGTGACGCCGTCGAACTGCGTCCAGTGCGGCGCGATCACCGCCAAGGGCGGCCGCCTGACCCCGCCCGAGGGCGGCGCCGGGCCCGAGTACAAGCTCACGTAAGCGACCGCAGCCAGCGACACTTCCGTCACGGTGCCTGACACCGGGCGCGGCGGGTGAGGCGCCTGACGCGCACGGGTTGTGGAACGTTCGTGACACTCTTGCGCCTGTGTCTGACACCGTGCTGGAGCTCGCGGACGTCGAGGCCGCGCGCGAGCGCATCGCCGGGCGGCTGCACCGGACGCCGACGTTTTCCTCGGCGGCGCTGAGCGAACGCGCCGGCGCCGAGGTCTGGCTCAAGGCGGAGCTCTTTCAGAAGACCGGCTCCTTCAAGCCGCGCGGGGTCCTGAACAAGCTCGCGCAGCTGAGCGACGACGAGAAGCGGCGCGGAGTGATCTCGATCTCGGCCGGCAACCACGCGCAGGCGCTGGCCTACGCCTCCGCACAGCAAGGCATCGACGCGCTCGTCGTCATGTGGGAGACCGCGAGCCCGCTGAAAGTCGAGGCTGCGCGAGGCTACGGCGCGACGATCGACACCGAAGCGCCCGACATCTCGGCGGCGTTCGAGCGCCTCGACGAGCTGACAGATTCGACCGGCCGCACGCTGATCCACCCGTACGACGACCCCCAGGTCATGGCCGGCCAGGGCACGGTCGGCCTCGAGCTGCTGGAGGGCGCGCCCGACCCGGACGCCGTGCTCGTCCCGGTCGGCGGCGGCGGCCTCGTCTCCGGGATCGCGACCGCCGTCAAAGGCCGGAGCCCCGACACGCGCATCGTCGCCGTCGAGCCTGAGCGCTCGCGCGCGCTCCACGAGAGCCTGCAGGCCCGCGAGCCGGTCACCGTCGAGGCCGCGTCGCTCGCGGACGGCCTCAACGGCCCCTACGCGGGCGCCAACTGCGTCCGCCAGTGCCTCGCGCTCGGCGTCGAGTCGGTGCTCGTGACCGAGGACGAGCTGAAGGACGCCTTCCGCTTCCTCTACACGCGCGCGAAGCTGGCCTGCGAGCTCGCGGGGGCGGCCACGACGGCCGCACTGCTCGCGCACAAGGCCGGGCTCGTGCCCGGCCGGAGAGCCGTCGCAGTCGTCTCGGGCGGCAACGTGGTACCCGAAACGGCCGCTGCTATCCTGGCCGGGCGATGAAGGCCGAGATCCATCCCGAGTACGTCCTCGCGACCGTTCGCTGCGCCTGCGGCAACGAGTTCCAGACGCGCTCGACCAAGCCCGAGCTGCACGTCGAGGTCTGCTCGAACTGCCACCCGTTTTACACGGGGAAGCAGAAGCTCATGGACAGCGGTGGCCGCGTCGAGCGCTTCCAGCGGCGGCTCGAGAAGGCCGGCCGCAAGGCCTAGGAACCAGTGAGCGCCCCCATCGGAGGGCAGGCCGTCCTCGAGGGCGTGATGATGCGCGGCCCCTCCAACTGGGCCGTTGCGGTGCGCAAGCCGAACGGCCAGATCGCGGAGGTCTGCCGCCCGATCGAGTCGGTCATGAAGCGGCACTGGGTCTTCCGGCTGCCGATCGTGCGCGGCGTCGTCGCGCTCGGTGAGTCGCTCGCGATCGGCTTCCGCGCGCTCTCGATCTCCGCCAACTACGCGGCCCAGGACGAGAGCGAAGGCGCGGAGGCCGAGACCGAGATCTCACGCGGTGCGCTCATCTTCGCGTTCCTGATCGCCATCGGCTTCGCGATCTCCCTCTTCAAGGTCGGTCCGGCCCTGCTCGCCGACCTCCTTCCGATCTCGAACGGCTTCTGGTTCGTGCTCGTGGAGGGCCTCATCCGCGTGACCGTCTTCGTCGCCTACCTGTGCCTGATCTCGCTTCTGCCGGATCTCCGGCGCGTCTTCCAGTACCACGCCGCCGAGCACAAGGCCATCAACGCCTACGAGGCCGGCGAGGAGCTCGAGCCGCAGCGGGTCCAGCGTTTCAGCCTCATCCACCCGCGCTGCGGAACGGCGTTCCTCCTCTGGGTGATGGTGATCGCGATCTTCGTCTTCGCCTTCTTCGGCCGGCCGGTCTGGTACTGGCTGATCGCGTCTCGCATCCTGCTGCTACCGGTGATCGCCGGGATCGCCTACGAGCTGATCCGCTTCGCCGGCAAGCACACGGACAACCGCGTTCTGATGACGCTGCTTGCGCCCGGGCTCTGGCTCCAGCGCCTGACCACACGCGAGCCGACGCTGGACCAGCTCGAGGTCTCGATCCGCGCCCTGCGCGAGGTGCTCGCGCTCGAAGGCCGCGAGGCCGGCACCGACGCTCAGCGCGTCGAGGTCATGGCCTAGTCGCTCGCGCGGCCACTGCGGCGGCGCTCAGGCTCACGAGCGGGATCGCGAAGGCCGCGGCCACGAACACGCTGCGGGTGGCGGCGACCGCGAAGAGCGGGGAGACGAGTAGGAGCCCGGTCGCGTGTGCCCCGCGGTGGACGAGGGAAATCAGGCCTGTCACGCGTCCGAGGTGTGAGTCGGGGATCTCCGACTGCGCGGCCGACGTCGTCAGGATCAGCGCGGCGCCCTGCCCGGCTCCGGCGACGAGCGCTCCGGCGAGCGCCGGCGCGAGCGAATGGGCGAGGGCGAGGAGCAGGTAGGCGGGCAGGTAGGCGCACCAGGCGAAGAGGCTCGCGCGCGCCTTCCGCACCACCGGCCGGCGGGCGAGCAGCGCGCCGGTACCGATCGAGCCGAGCGCATACGCGACGATCAGGAGCGCGAACCGCCCCGCCCCGCCGTTGAGGCCGTGCCGCACGAGCTCGGGCACGCCGACGATCCAGGTTCCCGACGAGATCGTCACGGCGACCGCCAGTGCTCCCACGGCGGCCGCGAGCCACGGGTGCGGCCGCAGCACGGTGAACGCCTCGCGCACGCGAGGAGGCGCACTCCCCGCGGGCGTGGCCCGAGCGAAGGCCGGCAGGCCGGAGAGCAGCAGCGCCGAGAGCACGAACGAGGCGGCGTTGAGCGCGAAGAACGTGCTCAGCGGGACGACGGTCAGCAGCGCCGCGGCCACCGCCGAGCCGCCGAGCCAGAGCGCGTCGGCGCTCGCGCGCACGAGCGAGTTCGCCGCCTGGACGCCCTCGCGGCCGGCAAGTGCGGGGAGCACCGCGCCGTACGCAGGGTCGAAGTAGCTCGCACACGTCGTCAGCACGAACGCCGCGGCGACGAGCGCCCACAGCGGCAGCGAGCCCGCGAGGCCCGCGACGGCGACCGGAACCAGCGCCGCCGCCCGCACGAGGTCGGCGCCGACCATCAGCCGTCTGCGCCCGGCGCGGTCGGCGAGCAGCCCGCCGTGGAAGCCGAAGACGAGCGCGGGAAGGCTGTCCGCGAGGCGCACCGCGATCACGCCGAGCGGCCCGCCCGCGAGCAGCGCAGCCCACATCAACGCGATGTACTGGAACGCGTCCCCGAGCTCGCTGGTTACCACGGCCAGGTAGACCCGTCGGAAACCGGCCCGCCGAAGGAGGGCGGTGACGGTGATGCGTGCGGGCGGTACGGCAGGCTCTCGCGCATCCTCGGGGACCGCGGTCACGGGATCGGCCAAGGCGCCGACTAGGTGGCGCCGACCGTAGAGGCCGTGCCGGCTTGGCCGGCGCGGCCGTCTGACGGACGGTCGCCGAGACTCGGGGTGGGACGTTCGCCTGCAGGCATGGAGGACCACTACCCTTCCGTAAATGCCGCACTTCGAAGAGCTGATCGAGGACCTGGAGCACTCCTACCGCGAGACGCAGGAGCGCATGAGCGACCCTGCCGTCTACAACGACCACCGCGAGGCGGCCCAGGTCGGCCGGCGCTTGAAGGAGCTCGAGGGCCCCTTCAGGCTGGCCCAAGAGTGGCGTTCGACCCGTGACGACCTCGAGGCAGCGCGCGGCGACGGCGACCTGCGCGAGCTCGTGCCGGAGCTCGAGGAGCGGCTCGAGCGCCTCGAGGAGGAGCTGAAGCTGGCGCTCGTCGAGAGCGACCCCGCCGACCGCAAGGACGTGATCGTCGAGATCCGCCAGGGCGTCGGCGGCGACGAGGCGGCGCTCTGGGCCGCGGACGTCTATCGGATGCTGACCCGCTATGCCGAGCGCCGCGGCTTCACCGTCGAGCAGCTGGAGGCGAGCGGCAACGAGGCCGGCGGCTTCAAGGAGGTCGTCTTCGCGGTCAAGGGCGACGGGGCCTACTCGGTGTTCAAATGGGAGGCCGGGACCCACCGCGTCCAGCGCGTGCCGGAGACGGAGTCGCAGGGTCGGATCCACACGTCGACGGCCACGGTCGCGGTCATGCCCGAGGCCGAGGAGGTCGAGGTGGAGCTCGATCCGAACGACCTCAAGATCGACGTCTACCGCTCGACCGGCCCGGGCGGTCAGAGCGTGAACACGACCGACTCCGCCGTGCGGGTCACGCACGTGCCGACCGGGATCGTCGTCGCCATGCAGGACGAGAAGTCGCAGCTCCAGAACAAGACGAAGGCGCTCCGCGTCCTCCGCGCCCGGCTCTACGAAGCGGAGCGCGAGCGCCAGCAGGCAGAGGAGGCGGCCGCGCGCCGCTCGCAGATCGGTTCCGGTCAGCGGGCCGAGAAGATCCGCACCTACAACTTTCCCGAGAACCGGCTGACCGACCACCGCGTCCACCTCACGGTGCACCGGCTCGACAAGATCCTCGAGGGGGAGCTGGACGACTTCACCGAGGCGCTGGCGGCTGAGGAGCGTCGCCGCGCGCTCGAGCCGGTTTGACGTGGTCGCAATCCATGCGTGTCGACCGGTCGGCTCAGACGGACGCACGGCGGAGCCGCGCGTCCTGAGGCGGCGCCGACAAGCGGCGCCTCGGCCCGCGTGACGCTCGGTGACGCGCTCGCCTGCGGGACGGCGAGGCTCGCCGAGGCAGGCATCGAGTCGGCCCGCCTCGAGGCCGAGCTGCTGCTCGCGAAGGCCTGCGGCGACTGCCCCCGCGCGCTGCTCTACGCCGAGCTCGACCGGCTGCTGACCGCCGAGCAGGAGGCGGCCTACGAAGCGAATCTGGCGAGGCGCGAAAAGCGCGAGCCGCTCGCCTACGTGCTCGGCGAGTGGGGCTTCCGGCGGCTGACCCTGAAGACCGATCGTCGCGCCCTCATCCCGCGGCCCGAGACCGAGATCGTCGTCGAGCGGGCGCTCGAGCACATCCGCGGCCTCGACGACCCGGACGTGCTCGACGTCGGCACTGGCACCGGCGCGATCGCGCTCGCAATCGCCGACGAGCTGCCGGCCGCGCGGGTGACCGCGATGGACGTCTCGCACGACGCACTCGCGCTCGCGCGGGAGAACCTCGAGCTCACCGGCGTGAACGGCCGCGTGCAGCTCGTCGAGCACGATCTCACGACCGGCCTCGGCGACGGCGAGTTCGACCTCGTCGTCTCGAACCCGCCCTACGTCGAGCCCGAGGAGCTGCCGACCCTCCAGCCGGAGGTGCGCGACTGGGAGCCGCACGTCGCCCTCGTCGCGCCCGGCGCGACC
>JBKPFI010000374.1:0-3904 GCA_046728775.1 Actinomycetota bacterium
TCGATCCCCTCTTCGGTCCAGTCCATGTCTTGGTCGGCGGGCCCGACGAAGAGGATGTACAGGCGCACCGCATCGGCCCCGTACATCTCGGCCAGCTGGTCGGGCGCGGTCACGTTGC
Source organism: Actinomycetota bacterium (assembly GCA_046728775.1). Classification (GTDB taxonomy): domain Bacteria; phylum Actinomycetota; class Thermoleophilia; order Gaiellales; family Gaiellaceae; genus AC-32. The sequence continues at coordinate 119 of JBKPFI010000374.1, forward strand.
CGCGCGACTTCGACATCTTCGTCCCGCCCTGCCGCACCCAGCCCTGGTGGAACAGGCGCTGGAAGGGCTCGCGGAAGCCGAGCAGCTCGAGCTCGTTCAGCACCTTGACGAAGAAGCGCGAGTACAGCAGGTGGCCTGTGGCGTGGTCGATCCCGCCGACGTACTGGTCGACCGGCCCCCAGAAGTCGACCAGACGCCGCGAAAACGGTTCGCGCGAGTTGTGCGGGTCGCAGTAGCGCAGGAAGTACCAGGCCGAGTCGACGAAGGTGTCCATCGTGTCCGCCTCCCGCGTCCCCTCGCCGCCGCAGGACGGGCACGGCACGTGCAGCCACTCCTCGTTCGAAGCCAGCGGCGGTTTGCCCTTCGGCCGGTAGTCCTCCACCTCCGGCAGCAGCACCGGGAGCTGGTCATCCGGCACCGGAACGATCCCGCAGCTCCCGCAGTACACGACCGGGATCGGGCAGCCCCAGTAGCGCTGCCGCGAGAAACCCCAATCGCGGAGCCGGAAGCTGACCGCCGCCCGGCCGCGCCCGAGCGAGCCCAGCCACTCGACGATCCGCCGCGTCGCCTCCTCGGTCGGCATTCCGGAGAATTGCCCGGAGTCGACCAGCACGCCGGCCTCCTCGTCGACGACCGTCCGGATCGGCAGCTCGAAGCGTTCGGCGAACTCACGGTCGCGCTCGTCGTGGCCGGGGACGGCCATGATCGCGCCGGTGCCGTACTCCATCAGCACGTAGTCGGCGACCCAGACCGGGATCGGCTCGTCGGTCGCCGGGTTGCGGGCGGAGACGCCCGTGAAGACGCCCGTCTTCTCCTCGGCCGTGGCGCGCTCCTCGCCGCGTTTGCCCCCGACGCTGCGCACGTAGTCGCGGATCTCGTCGCCCTTTGCGGACCGCTCGATCAACGTGTCGACGAGCGGGTGCTCGGGAGCCAGGACGAAGAACGTCGCGCCGAAGACCGTGTCCGGTCGCGTCGTGAACACCTCGACGTCCACATCCAGCTCCTCCACACGGAAGAGCAGCTCGGCGCCCTCCGAGCGGCCGATCCAGTTGCGCTGGATCGCCTTCGTCCGCTCGGGCCAGTCGATCAGCGCGTGGTCGGCGAGCAGTGCGTCCGCATACGCCGTGATGCGGAAGAACCACTGCTCCATCTTCCGGAACTCGACGACGGCGCCGCAGCGGTCGCAGCGCCCGTTCACGACCTGCTCGTTCGCCAGGACGGTCTGGTCGTTCGGGCACCAGTTGACGGGCGCCTCCTTCCGGTACGCGAGCCCGCGCTCGAGGAAGCGCAGGAAGAGCCACTGCGTCCAGCGGTAGAAGTCAGGGTCGTGCGCGGCGATCACGCGGTCCCAGTCGATCGCCCAGCCGAGGCGGCGCATCTGGCGCTCGATGTTCACGATGTTGCGCTCGGTGATCTCGCGCGGGTGGCCGCCTTCCCTGATCGCCGCGTTCTCGGCCGGCAGGCCGAACGAGTCCCACCCCATCGGGCGCAGCACGTGCAGGCCGTGGCGGCGGTGGAAGTGCGTCAGCACGTCACCCAGCGTGTAGTTGAGGACGTGCCCCATGTGCAGGTCGCCCGAGGGGTACGGGAGCATCTCGAGCATGTAGAACTTGTCGTCCGGCTCCTCGCCCGGCTGCGGGTCGTCGACGTAGAAGGCGCGCTCGTCCTCCCAGACACGCTGCCATTTCGCCTCGATCGCCTTCGGGTCGTACGTCTCCATCTCGCCTCCAGCTACAAAAAAGACCTCTCGTGTCGAGAGGTCATGGGGAAGCCGACGCGGCGCCGCCGCGTGTGCTTCCTGCGCTACTCGAGAAGCTGCTCCATCTGCGCGGACTTTAGCATCCCGCGTGTCGAAACCAGGAGGTGCGGATGGCCGGCTACACGAAGGTGAACCTGAAGGAAGACGTCGACGACCAGGGGCCGAACTTCGGCTACGAGGGGAAGATCGAGGCGCGGATGGCGCGCGTGCCGCTCGAGCTCGAGCAGTCCGGAGTCAGCTACCTCGGCCTGGCGCCGAACTTCCGGATCCCCTGGGGGCACACGCACAAGACACAGGAGGAGGTCTACATCCTGGTCGGCGGCAGCGCCCGCGCGAGGCTCGACGACGAGGTCGTGGAGCTGCGGCCGTTCGACGCGCTGCGCGTGCCAAAGGACACCATGCGCGGCTTCGAGGCCGGCCCGGATGGCGCCGAGATGATCGCGATCGGGGCCCCCCACACCGGGCCGGGCGACGCGCAGCTGGCCAACGATTGGTGGGGTGATTAGGGACGAATGGGCGTCCTCGGAGTCAACCACATCGCCTTTCGGACGCCTGACCCGGCCCGGCTGAAGCACTTCTACACCGAGTTGCTCGACGCGGAGGAGGTCGAAGGCGCCCACGACCCGTTGCGGATCGGCAGGACGCTGCTCGTCTTCTTCGACTCGCAGGACAACCAGATCCCGGCCGACCCCGACGAAATCGCCTTCGACTGCGAAGCTCGCAGCTTCGCAGCTTGCTACGAGCGCGCGAAGGGCCTCGGCGTGCTCCAACGGGAGCCGGTCGAGCCGACGCCGTGGTCGAAGGCGTTCCTCGTCAGGGATCCTGACGGTCGGCGCATAGAGCTCACCTGCGACGACCTCGGCGTCTACTGGCGCGAGTGATCGCTGCGTCGCTGCTGCCCGAGAGCGCTGCCCTCGAGCGTGGTGAGCTGACGGTCGGCGCGATCGGCGCCTCCGAGCTCGCGGATGAGTTCGGGACGCCGCTGCTGGTCTACTGCGAACGCACCCTGCTCGAGGCGGTGCGCGCCTACCGTGAGGCCGCTCCGGAAGCGCTGATCCTCTACGGCGTCAAGGCGTTCCCCAGTGTCCCACTGCTGGAGCTCTTCGGTGCGCGGGGCCTCGGGGCCGACGTATCGACGCTCGGCGAGCTCGCCTTCGCGCGGCGGGCCGGAATCCCCGGCGAGCGCATCGTCGTGCACGGGAACAACAAGAGCGACGAGGAGCTGCGCGCCGCGGCCGAGGTGGACGCTCGCTTCGTCGTGCTGGACGCACTCGACGAGGTCACACGGGCGGCGGCCGCAGGCGTGCCCCGGGTGCTCGTGCGAGTCACACCCGGAATCGAGGCCGACACCCACCCGGCGATCCGAACCGCCCACCACGGCTCGAAGTTCGGCCTCCCGCCGGAGCAGGCGATCGCGGCTATCGGCGATGCACGGGATGCGGGGATCGAGGTGGCGGGCCTGCACCTGCACATCGGCTCGCAGCTCCTCGATACGCGCGCGCCGCAATCGAGCGTCGAGTGGCTCGGGGCGTTCGCGGCCCGCTGCCGGGCCGAGCTGGGGTGGGAACCACGCGTGATCGATCTCGGCGGCGGCCTCGGGATCCGCTACCTCGAAGGCGATCGCCCGCCGGAGATCGGGGAGTTCGTCGGAGCGCTGCTCGGGACGCTCGGGCGGGCCTGGGAGCTGCACGGCCTCGAAGCGCCGCAGGTGATCCTCGAGCCCGGCCGCTCGCTCGTCGGGCGCGCAGGCGTGACGCTGTACCGGGTCGGCGTCGTCAAGCACGCCGCGACGACGACTTACGTCGCGGTCGACGGCGGCATGTCCGACAACCCGCGCCCCCAGCTCTACGACGCCCGGTACGGCGCCCTGCTCGCGAGCCGCGCGGACGAGGAGGCGACGGGGGTCTACGCGGTCTGCGGGAAGCACTGCGAGTCCGGCGACGTGCTGATCGAGTCGGTCGAGCTGCCCGAGCCCCGCCGCGGCGACCTGCTCGCGGTACCGGCGACGGGCGCCTACACGCTCGCCA
>JBKPFI010000295.1:0-2563 GCA_046728775.1 Actinomycetota bacterium
TGCCGCGCGCGCTCGTCATACCCGCAGGGCTGACGCTGGTGATCGTCGCCGCCCAGTTCGCGACGCTGACGGACGCGACCGCCGAGCTCGCAGGCCCGCTCGTGGTCGCGCTGGCGCTCGCGGGGCTGCTGCTCTCGGCGCCGTGGCGCTCGCGGCCGGACCCGTGGCCCGCGACGGCAGCGGTGGGCGTGTTCGCGGTCTTCGCAGCGCCTGTCGTCCTCTCGGGCGAGCCGACCTTCGCGGGCTACATCAAGCTCGACGACACCGCGACCTACCTCGCGATGACGGATCGCGTGATGGAGCACGGCCGCAGCCTCGGCGGGCTCGCACCCTCGACGTACGAGGCGACGCTGGCGACGACGCTCGCCATCGGCTACCCGACCGGGAGCCTGATGCCGCTCGGGCTGGGGCACCAGCTCCTCTCGTACGACAGCGCCTGGCTCTACCAGCCGCACCTCGCCTTCCTCGCGGCGCTGCTCGCGCTCGTGCTCTATGCGCTGCTGGGTCGCGTGATCGCGCCGCGGTCGCTGCGGGCCTGCGCCGCGTTCATCGCCGCGCAACCGGCGATCCTCTTCGGCTACGCGCTCTGGGGCGGCATCAAGGAGCTCGCGGGCGCACTGCTGCTGGCGCTGGTCGCCGCGCTGCTGCCGTGGACGCTGGAGCGAGAACGCGGTCCGCGCGCGGTGCTTCCGCTCGCCTCGGCGGGAGCCGCGCTGGTCTGCGTGCTGAGCCTCCCCGGGGCGCTGTGGCTCGTTCCGCCGCTGCTCGCCAGCGCGGTCGTCGTTACGCGACGACCCTCGCGCCCGCTGCTGCTGAAGGGCGGCGCGTTCGCGCTCGCGCTGGCCATCTTCGCGATCCCGGCGTTCGTCGCAGCGGTCGACTGGCTCCCGCGGATCGGCGCGTTCAACAACGAGACCAACCTCGGCAACCTCATCCATGCGCTCAGCCCGCTGCAGCTCGTCGGCATCTGGCCGGTCGGCGACTTCCGCGTCCACCCTCACGACAGCGCACCCGCCTACGTGCTGATCGCGCTCGCGGTCGCCGCAGGCGCGGTCGGCCTGTGGTGGGCCTGGCGCCGCTCGGGGTGGGCGCTGCTCGTCTACGTCGTGACGGCCGTCGTCGGCTGCTTCGTCTACGTGGCGATCAGCTCGCCCTGGGTCGGAGGCAAGACGCTGGCGATGGCGGCCCCGGCCGTGTTGGCCGCGGCGTTCGCGGGCTGCGCGGCGCTGCTGGCCCGCGGGCGGGCCGTCGAGGTGGCGATCGTCGCCCTCGCGCTCGCAGGCGGGGTCGTCTGGTCAAACGTCCTCCAGTACCACGACGTCTGGCTCGCGCCGCGCGACCAGCTGCACGAGCTCGAGGCGATCGGCAACCGTTTCGCGGGCGACGGGCCTGCGCTGATGACGACGTACGAGCCGTACGGCGTGCGCCACTTCCTGCGCCGGCTCGACCCGGAGGGGGCGTCGGAGCTACGGCGCCGCTTCGACTACCTGACGAACGGGACGGTGCTGGACAAGGGCGAGTCGGCCGACATCGACCGCATCCGGCTCGACGGGCTGCTCGTCTACCGGACGCTCGTCCTGCGCCGCGGCCCGGCGGCGAGCAGGCCGCCGTCGATGTACCGCCTGGTCTGGAGCGGCCGCTACTACGAGGTCTGGCAGCGGCCGGTTCACCCGAGGGAGACGATCGTGCGCCATCTCCCGCTCGGTAACGCGAGCCAGGCAGCCGCTGTGCCGCGGTGCGGCGAGCTCGAGTCGCTGCAGGGCTCCTCGCTGGTGACGACACAGCGCCCGCAGGCGATCTCGCTCGGGAACCCACCGGCGAGCGGGGCGGTGACGCTGACGGTCACGGTGCCCGCCGACGGCGTGTACACCGCCTGGATCGGCGGAGACTGGTTCGGAGACGCGTCGGTGTCGATCGACGGGCACCGAGTCGGCTCGCTGCGCGAGGAGCTCAACTGGCCCGGGCTCTACAGCGACCTCGGCTCGACACCGCTCGCGGCCGGGGCGCACCAGGTCACCATCAAGTACGAGCGCGGCGGCTGGCGCCCGGGCAGCGGCGGCACGCCCTACGCGTTCGGCCCGGTCGCGCTGAGCCCCGTCGATCCGCGCGAGCCCGTGATCAGAGTCTCGCCGAGCCGCGCGAGCATGATCTGTGGGCGCCCCTGGGACTGGGTGGAGTCAGTCCGCTAGAAGAGCTCCGGACACCAGGGCTGGCACTCGGTGCGGAAGAGTGCGTCCGCGCGCGCCACGGCGCCCGGCTTCAGCTCGTCGAGCCGCTCGGCCCGGCGCAGCTGGTCGAAGGTGAAGCCGCCGAGGTAGACGGAGCCGAGCTCGTTCACATCGAGGCGAATGTCCGCCTCGGCCGTCGTGCGCTCGGCTGCTCCCTGGGCGACGCGCCAGCGCGCGGTGTTCCACGGGCAGAACTCATCGCGAACGTCGAGCACGATCGCAGCCTCGCCGAGGCCGCGGGCAGACAGGGCCGCGCCGACGTCGACCAGGCGCACCCAGAGCGCCTCGCCCACGTCGAAGTTCATGCGGCGCGGTTCGCGCAGCCAGAGGAAGAG
>JBKPFI010000362.1:0-7341 GCA_046728775.1 Actinomycetota bacterium
GGAACGGCCGGCGCGATCTTCAGCGTTACCAGCCTCGGCGTCCTCGCCGCCGGGAGCTGGCTCGACGGTACGACCGCCGTGGTCGCGCTCTGCGGCGTGATCGTCGTATTCAGCCTGGCGGAGTGCCTGCACGGCGCTGTGAACAACCCACTGGTCGCCGATCTCGCGCCGCAGCAGCTGCTGGGACGCTACATGGCGCTGCGCACGTCGGCGTGGCAGGTCGGCTTCCTCGCCGGCCCCGTCGTCGGCAGCCTGCTGCTCGCCCGCTCGCCCACCGCCCTGTGGTGCGGCGCGGCCGTGGTGTGCGCGCTCGTCGCGGGCGGATTCCTGTTCCTGGAGCGGAAAATCGCGCCCGAGGTGAACGTCTCGCCGGGCCCGCAGCGGGTGCGCGGCAAGGCTTTCCGGGTACTATGGCGAACCCCTGCCATGAGCGTCGACGAACCCCTCAGTCCCGGTGCCGAGCCTTCCTCGCATCAAGCGCACGAGACCTCCCGCGCAGGCGGGGGACGGCGCCGCACGGGCTGAGCCGCGCGTCGCAGAGCTCGAAGCCCAGGGCCTGACCTGGGTCCACCTCGACGCGCCGACGCTCGAGGAGGCGTCGCTGCTCGCCGAGCGCTTCGGCTGGCATCCGCTCGACCTCGAGGACGTGCTTTCGCGGCGCCAGCGCCCGAAGGTCGACGAGTACCCGGACTACCTGTTCGGCGTCCTGCACTTCCCGGTCTACGACAAGGCGATCCAGCGGCTCAACGCGGCCGAGCTCGACGTCTTCGTCGGCAACGGCTATTTGGTGACGCTCCCGAACGTCGAGCTGCTGCCGGTGACGCGCCTCTTCGGCCGCTGCCAGGAGGACGAGGAGCTGCGGGACCAGCTCTTCTCGAAGGGGTCGGGCTACCTGCTCTACCACATCCTCGACGACCTCTTCGACTACTGCTTCCCGATCCTCGACAAGATCGGCCACAAGCTCGACTCGGTCGAGGACGACATGTTCGAGGAGCGGGCCGAGGACGTCGTGCGCGACCTTTCGAACGTGAAGCAGGAGATCATCTCCTACCGCAAGATCATCAAGCCCGAGCGCTCGACGCTGCGGCTGCTCGAGCGACAGGTTGAGCGCTTCCTGCCCGAGGACCTGGAGCTCTACTTCGACGACATCGTGGACGCCGCCGAGCGGATCTGGGACCTGCTCGACAACTACAAGGAAGTCGTCGAGGCGCTCGAGGACACGAACGAGTCGGTCATCTCGCACCGCCAGAACGACGTCCTGCGCGTGCTCACGGTCGTGACCGTGATCCTGCTGCCGCTGACGCTGATCACCGGGATCTTCGGGATGAACGTCCGCTTCCCCGGCTTCGAGGGCGCAACCGGGTTCTGGACGGTCGTCGGCTTCATGGCCGGGCTCGCCCTGGGGCTGACCGCCTTCTTCCGCTACAAGCGCTGGCTCTGAGCGAGGCGCCCTCGTCCGGCCGCGTTGAGGTCGGGATTTGCAAAACGTACACTCGTGAGCAGCCTGTCCGAAGAGCACCACACACCGGTCCGCACGTTCCTCATCGCGGACATCCGCGGCTACACGCGCTTCACGGAGGAATACGGCGATGAGGCATCCGCAAGGCTGACTGCGAAGTTCAGCGACATCGTCCGTGAAGGCGTTCAGGTTCGCGGGGGGACGCTGATCGAGATCAGAGGCGACGAGGCCCTCGCCGTCTTCGACTCGGCGCGGCAGGCAATTCGCAGCGCAATCGACCTCCAGAACCAGTTCGCCGAGGAGACTGACCCGGATTCGGACCTCCCACTGCGGGTCGGCATCGGGATCGACTCAGGCGAGGCGATCAAGCTCGAAGACGGGTCCTTCCGAGGCGCCGCCCTCAATATCGCGGCGCGGCTCTGCGCACTCGCGCACGGCGGCGAGATCATCGTCAGCGACGGGACCAGCCACCTGGCCGGGCGTCTGCCCGGCCTCCGGTACATCGACCGTGGACGAGCGCACCTCAAGGGGATCGCCGACACGGTGCGCCTCATCCGCGTGGCGCCGGAGGAGGAGCCCAGCCAGAAGTGGATCTTCATGGTCTTCGGGAGGCCGCGAAGCCTCGGCTGGCCTGTTTTTCTCGGAGTGGTGCTGATCGCTGCTGCGACCGCGGCTGCGGTCGTGTACCTGACGAGCGGGAACAAGGGCGAGCCCAGCTCGGGCGCGACCGGAAGCCCGCCGGGGACGAGCACGGAGCCGGCACCTGGGAGCGTCCAGGAGGCCCCCGCGGGGGACGTCATGGCGCTGATTCCGGCATCCCTGCGCAAGGCGTGCGTGAAGCAATCGGTTCCGGACATCGGCGCGGTCGCCACCGCTGTCTGCCTCCCTCCGTCGGGCGCGACGGGCTTCTACCCCGACCGCTGGCAGGTCTCGACCTACCCGAGCGGCGCCGCCGTGCGCGCAGCGTACGACGCGGAGCGGCGCCGGCAGAAGCTCGGGCGCAACAGCGGCAAGTGCAACTCGCTCAGCTGGGGAGGCGAAGGTGCCTGGGCCCACGGGCCGGGCAAGCCTGGCGGGCGCAGGCTCTGCTACTTCGACGGGGACGACGCTGTCATCGTCTGGACGCACGAGCGCCTCGGTCAGCCGAATCACCGCGACATCCTGGCCATTGCCCGCGAGGGCGGCAGCGACCACGTGCGGCTGATCGGGTGGTGGACATACGCGCACCACCTGATCGGGAAGGTCGGGTAGCGACCTCGGCGACGGCGGCGCCTAGGCGCTGACGATGAAGACCGGCGTCCCGATGTGGACGTGGTCGAAGAGCCACTCCGCGTCCGGGATGCGCATGCGGATGCAGCCGTGCGAGGCCGAGTAGCCGATCGACGCCGCGTCCGGAGTGCCGTGCATGCCCACGCCGGCCGCGTCGAGGCCCATCCAGCGGGTCCCCAGCGGGTTCCCCGGCCCGGGCGGGATCGGCTTCAGGCCCCGTGCCCACGCCGAGTCCGGCGGCCGCCACCACGGGTCGCGCTGCATGTCGACGATGTGCCACGAGCCGAGCGGTGTCGGGTACACCGACTGGCCGGTGGCGACCGGGAACGTCTGCCACGGGCTCGTGCCGTTGTAGAGGTGCAGGTCGTTCGAGCCGCGGTAGATGACGATGATCGCACCGAAGTCGCTCGCGTTGACGGACGGGGCGACCCTTCTCGCCGCAGGCCGGATGACTCCGGAGCGCCGGGCCAGCGCGAGCGCGCCTTCGATGCGCTGCGCCGTCTTGACGCGGTCGAGCTCGAGCCCCGGCTTGCTCGGTGAGATCCGAGGCTGCAGGCCGCTGAGCCACGCCGTTGCGTCCTGCGGCTCGACCGACAGGCGTCCGTTGAGGGCGCGGACATAGCGGTTGACCTGCGCCACGAGGACGTTGACCCGAAGGGAGAGGTGCTGACCCGGCCGTGCCTTCAGCACCCGCTGGACGGCCCAGTCCGTGTCGACGCTGGCGCCGAGCGCCGCCGGCCGCATGGTCCAATGCTTGCCTCGGAACTCGAAGCGCAGTGGGCGGTTGTACCACCAGTGGATCGCGCTGCGCGCCTGCTCCGAGCCGAGCGCGCCCACGCGAAGCCCGCCGATCGAGACACCGGCGGGCACGATCGCCGTGCGCTGGGCGCTCGGGGCGGCGGCTCCGGAGGCGATCGCGGCCAACGCAACGAACAGCACGAACCGCTTCACGCGCACGATTGTAGGGGCTCCGGAAGAGGGACGGTAGGCTCGGCGTCGTGAAGCAGCTCTGGGCTCCGTGGCGCCTCGAATACATCGAGCATGCCGACGAGCAGGGCGACTGCGTCTTCTGTGATGCGGTTGCCGGCGACGACGAGCAGCGGCTCGTCGTCCATCGCGGAGCGCAGGCGTTCGCGCTGTTGAACAAGTTCCCCTACGCCTCCGGCCACCTGATGATCGCCTCCTACCGCCACGTGGGCGAGCTCTCCGACCTTACGGACGGGGAGGTGATCGAGGTCCACAGGCTCGCCGAGCGAGGTCTCGCGGCGCTCGCCGAGGTCTACTCGCCGCAGGGCTACAACCTCGGCTGGAACCTCGGCCGCATCGCGGGTGCCGGCATCGTCGACCACGTCCACCTCCACGTTGTTCCCCGCTGGGCCGGCGATACGAACTTCATGCCGGTGCTCGCGGACGTGAAGGTGCTTCCCGAGCACCTGCACGAGACACGCCGACGGCTGGCCGCAGCCTGGCCGGGGTAGCTCAGCGAACCCTGAAGGTGGCGCGGCCGAGGAGCTGGCCGTAGCGACTCTTCGACTTGCCACCGAAGGCAGGCCAGACGTACCAGGTGTACAGGCCTCTTCGCAGCGAGTAGCCGCGACCTGCATGGATCCAGCGCCGCGCGAGCGCCCGGCGGGGCTTGGCCGGCCAGGCGCTCAGTACCTTCCGGCCGCGGTAATAGACCTGGACGTTGTAGAAGGCCGCGTTGCGCACCGGGCTCCAACGGAGCACGGGCGGCGAGCGTACGGCGCGGCCGTCGTGAGGTGACTTGAGCAGGACGCTCGGCGGAACCGCAGCCCGCGCACCGGGCGAGGCGTTGGCCGCGTGGTCGTAGGCGACGACGAGGTACCGATGGTAGACACCGTTCTCGAACCGTTTGTTCGTGTACGACTCACGCTTGCCCCTGTAGACGAGCGTCCGGGGCGGGCTCGAAGCCCTCGTCGAGACGAAGACTCCGACGTGGTCGAAGTCGGCGTCGGCGGGCACCTCCCACCTGAGTCGGAGCACTCTGTAGCCGATGTCCCGCCTGAGCCGACGGACGTTCTGCGGCGGGGTGCGGTCGGCGCTCTGCGGCGGCACGGTCTCGACAGTCCACGAGTACGGCCGACTCGGGCCGCCGACGTTGCCGGCTGCGTCAACGGCCTCGACCACAAGCGTGTGCGGGCCCTCGCCGACGGTGTACACCTGGGGGTTCGTGCACGGCGAGAAGGTGCCTCCGCCCCCGTCGAGCTGGCAGAGAAACCGCGCCCCCGGCTCGGAGGTGAAGACGAAGCGAGCCGTCGCCGAGCTGCTCGGATTCGGCGGTCCCGTGACGACGGGAGGTTCGGGAGCCAGCGAGTCCTCCACGTAGGTGAAGCCGTCGGAGCACAGCCCCGCCGACGGCGAAGCGAAGAACGTGGTCGCCGTGTTGTCGTCCACCGTAACCTCCAGGTGGAAGTCGCCGGACGAGCCGGCGAGAGCCGATCCGACGAGGCCCACGACGCAATTGCTGTTCGTGTAGACGAAGACGAGCGAGCCCGGGTCGGCCGTCCCGTTGAGGATGGGATGGTTCTGGTTCGCGGGCGAGCTCGGTGTGCTCGACACGATCGCCGGGGCCGCGGGATCCAGGGTCGCTCCTGCGGCAAGTGGAGTCCCGACCGCGAGCGCCGCAAGCTCAGCGACCACGAGGCCGGTCCGCCTCATCGCCGCAGACGGCTCCGATTCGGTCCCAGGCTTTACCTCCCCCCGAGCATCGAGAAGTTAGCACGATCGGCGCGCGACCGGGTCCGCCCAGAGGCCGCATGCGGCAGCTTGCGGGCGCCTCAGCGAACTCTGAATGTGCCCTGACCGAGGAGCTGCCCGTAGTGGCTCTTCGCTCTCGAGCCGAACGCCGGCCAGACGAACCAGGTGTACGCGCCCTTGCGCAGGGAATAGTGGCGTCCGCGGTAAGTCCAGTGCTGGGTAAGCCGCTGCCGTGGCTTCCGTGGCCAGGCACTGAGGACCTTCTGGTTGCCGTAGTAGAGCTGGACGTTGTAGAAGATCGCGCGTCTAACGGCGCTCCAGCGAAAGATGGGGCCCGAGCGGACGACGCCGCCGTTCCTCGGCGACTTGAGCAGCACGCTCGCAGGCACCCGCGTCGTCCGGCCCCGCGAGGCGTTCTGCGCGTGGTCGTAGCTCACGACGAGGTAGCGATAGTAGAGGCCGTTCTTGAACCGCTTGTTCGTGTACGACTGGCGCTTGCCGCGGTACACGAGCGTCCTCGGCTGGCTCTTGGGGCTCGTCGAGACGTAGAGGGCGACATGGTCGAAGTCGCGGTCGCGAGGCTTCCTCCACCGAAGCTGAAGCAGGCCATAGCCCACTGTCCGGCGAAGGCGCGAGACGTTCGCCGGAGGTGTGAGGTCGACGGTCGGCGGGCCGACGCCCGCGATCTGCCAGGTGTAGACGGCCGGCGAGCCGTCCGCATTGCCCGCGGCATCGACTGCCTGGACCCGGAACACGTGCTGCCCGTCGCCGAGACCGGCGTAGCTCTTCGGAGACGCACACGGCGTGAAGCCGGCCGCGTCGAGGCTGCACGCGAACGTGGAGCCGAGCTCGGTGCTCGTGAACGTGAACCCGGCGGTAGAGCTGGTGCTCTGCGCAGGCGGACCCGCAACGACCGTGGTCTGCGGCGCGACCGTGTCGACCGTCCACGAGTACGTGGTCGGGAGGCCAGGGTTCCCGAGCGAGATCGCGCGGACGGCGAACGTGTGCGAGCCGTCGCCGAGGCCGCTGTACGGCTTCGGGCTCATACAGGCGGCGAACGGCGCCCCATCGAGCCGGCACTCGAACGTGCTCCCCGGGTGGTCGGCCGAGAAGCTGAAGCTCGCGGTCGTGCGATTCGTCAGCAGCGGCGGCTTGTCGGTCAGCGTCACACGTGGGTGCACGGTGTCGATGGTCCACGTGTACGCCTCTGGGCTCGGGTCGCTGTTTCCAACCGCGTCGACGGCGCGTACCTGGAACGTGTGCGGCCCGTCCGGCACGCCGTTGTACGTTGTCGGACTCGCGCAGCCCGCGAAGCCCGCGCCGTCGAGGGCGCACTCGAAGTGGTCGACGCCGGCTCCGGTATCCGCGCCCGTGAACTCGAACGTAGCGGATCCGCTTCCGTTGGGATCCGGAGGACCGTCCTGGATCGTCGTCTCGGGTGGCGTCCCGTCGATCAACAGGGTCGGCTGCGGCCCCTGAATGTTGAACCCGCCCGAAACGTCCGTGGTCCAGACATAACTTCCGTCGCCGGGCGGCGCCGTGAGTACGGTCATCGAGAGCGTCAAGGTGGCGCCCGGACAGAGAGCGGAATCGGCATCGGGGGCCGCGAGATCGATCGAGGTCGGGCTCGGCACAACGATCCATGTGCCAGTGCAGGGTCCGGACACTGTTGCCTGAAGACTGCCGGCGTCGATCGTAAAGCCAGCGGGAATCGACACAGTTGCGTGCATTGCTTTGTGGGGAGACGCCGCCAGATTCGTGATCGCGAGGGTGTAGGCGCCGGCCCCCGGCGGCTGGACGGCGCCGGGCGCGATGGCCACGACGAACTGATCCGCTGGGTCTGCGCGAGCAACGAGTGGCGCACTCAGAAGGAGCGCAGAAAGAGCGGCGGCCGC